>JBDTXY010000124.1:0-7690 GCA_040005945.1 Acidobacteriota bacterium | reverse complement strand
GTGTCTCCCGGTGCGAGTGTGAGTGGGACGGGGAGTCTCTCCAATCCCTGGCAGCTTCAGACGGCGTTGAACCAGCCGGCCTCGGTGCATCCGGGGGACACGATCTGGCTGCGCGGTGGGACCTACGTGGGCACCTTCACGAGCAGCCTGGTGGGGACGTCTACCTCCCCGATCACGGTCCGGCAGTACACGGGTGAGCGCGCCACGTTGGACGGCAACGCGGTGACGACCCTATCCTCTGCGATCAGCGCCACGGACACCGCGTGCACCCTGGCTGCGGGGCTCTACGCCGCCGGGGGCGTCGTCAAGATCGGTTCCGAGGACATCTACCTCTACATCAAGACGGGCACCAACACGTACACGATCGTGAGAGGGTGGAACGGGACCCCGACAGCTTCGCATTCGGCGGGATCCACCGTAACGACCCACAACACGGCCCTGTTCATCAACGGCGCCTACACGTGGTTCTGGGGCTTCGAGATCATGAACTCCAGCGGGATACGGACCAGCTCGATTGCGGGCAGTACGCCCCCCGACCGTCTGGGGTTTGGGATCGACGCAAACGGCCCGGGCACCAAGATCATCAACATGGTAGTCCACGACACGGGGCAGGGCATCGGCGTCTGGATGCCCGCCACCGGCGCGGAGGTCTACGGCAACCTGGTCTACTACAACGGCTGGGACGGACCCGACCGAGGACACGGCCACGGCGTCTACCTCCAGAACCAGACCCCCAGCACCAAGCAGATGATCGACAACATCCTCTTGAACCAGTTCGGGACAGGCTCCCAGGCCTACACCGAGGGCGGCTTCATCGACAACATCTACGAAGAGGGCAACACCGTATTCAGCAACGGCATCCTGTCCCAGGTCACCGGCTACACCGACAACCTGTTGATCGGCGGCACGCCCGTCGCCCTGAGCCCATCGATGATCTCCAACTTCACCTACAGTCCTTCCTCGGACGGGGCCGACAACAACCTGGGCTACAGCGGCGGGTGCACCAACGCCGCAGTCACGGGCAACTACTTCTCCGGGAGCGATGCCCTCATCCTGGTCAACTGCACCTCCGGCCTGACGATGACCGGGAACAGCTTCTACGGCGCCATCAGCGGCTTTAGCCAGTCTCAGTATCCCAACAACACCTACTACTCCAGCCGCCCCACCGGAACGTGGATCAAGATCCGCCCCAACCAGTTCGAATCCGGCCGCGCCAACATCACCATCTACAACTGGGGCAACCTCCCCTCCGTCAGCGTCGACCTCTCGGGCACCCTCTCCGTGGGCGACGGCTACGAGATCCGAAACACCCAGGACTTCTACGGCGCCCCCGTCGTCACCGGCACTTACAGCGGCGGCTCCGTCTCCATCCCCATGACCGGCCTCTCCGTGGCTGCCCCAGTGGGCTGGTCCGCTCCCCCTCCCACCGGACCCGAGTTCGGAGCCTTCGTCCTCCTGCCCGCCTCGCCCGGGGGAACACCGACCCCCACGCCAACCAGAACCTCGACCCCTGTCCCGCCAACAGCCACGCCAACGCGAACCCCGACGCCTGCCCCCCCAACAGCCACGCCAACGCGAACTCCGACGCCGGTCCCACCGACGGCAACGCCGACGCGGACTCCGACGCCCTTGCCCACGACTCCCTCGCAGACGCCGACGCACACGCCCACTCGGACGCCGACGCCGACGACTCCCAGCGCCACCGCGACCCGTACTCCCTCGGCGGCTCCCACTCATACGAAGACACCGACGCCCCCGCCGGGTTCGTTTCAGGTGCAGATGGAGGCTGAGTCAGCGTCGCTGTCGGGTGCGATGTCCAGTGGATCCGACGTTCAGGCGTTCGGAGGACAGTACATCTTCCCGACGGCGACGGACTCGGGCGTTGCGGTCTGGACATTCAGCGTGCCTACGTCCGGCAACTACTACGCCTGGTGCCGGATCCTGGCTCCGGATACCCAGCACGATTCCTTCTACGCCAAGGCGAACGGCGGCAACGAAGACGTCTACGACGACGCCGCGGGAACCTGGTCCCCGAATTGGCGGTGGACCGTTCTCAACGGGCGCAACGGAACCGGGATTCCTCTGACCTTGGATCCCCGCATCGTCACGCTCGTGGCCGGAACGAACACCTTCACGGTCCGAGGCCGAGAGATCAGCAGCAAGATGGACCGCATTCTCATCACGGGCGATTCGTCCTTTGTCCCGACGGAGGGCGACGTCTCGACCTTCGTCGACGTCCCACCGTCCAATCCCTTCTACGACTTCATCGAGACGGTCGCGCGCGATGGCATCACGAGCGGTTGCGCGAACGGACAATATTGCCCCGACAGCGCCGTGACGCGTGCGCAAATGGCCGTCTTCCTGCTCAAGAGCAAAAATGGGAGCGCGTACGCTCCCCCGCCGGCCACCGGACAAGTGTTCAGCGACGTGCCCTCCAACTCCTTTGCCGCTGCCTGGATCGAGGAGCTGGCTCTGGAAGGCATCACATCAGGCTGCGGCGGCGGCAAATTCTGCCCCGACGCCCCGGTCACACGCGCCCAAATGGCCGTCTTCCTGCTGCGCGCCGAGCACGGCGCCGCATACGTCCCGCCGCCACCCACCGGTGTCTTCGGCGACCTCTCCTTAACCGATCCCTTTACCCCATGGATCGAACAGCTCGCCGCCGAAGGCGTCACAGCCGGCTGCGGAAACGGAAACTACTGCCCCAACGACCCCAGCACCCGCGCTCAGATGGCCGCCTTCCTCGTCAAAACCTTCGACCTCCCGTAGGAGCCGTTTGTTTAACCTCTTCGTATCTCGGGGAGGCACCTGCCCGAAAGATCAGGTCTTGCGAACAGGTATCTACCCTGTCCCGATCTACGACTGGGTGATCAGTAGTCTTTCGCGCCTCGGTCGCCCTATCCTGAATCAGACGTCCGACGTGAACATCCCAAAGCGCAACGCTAGTTGGAAGGCTGGATTCGTACTGTTTTTTGGCCTTCTCTCGTTTTCGGCCGTCCTGGCGGGCGCGGATTTTTACGTGTCTCCCGGTGCGAGTGTGAGTGGTACGGGGAGTCTCTCCAATCCCTGGCAGCTTCAGACGGCGTTGAACCAGCCGGCCTCGGTGCATCCGGGGGACACGATCTGGCTGCGCGGTGGGACCTACGTGGGCACCTTCACGAGCAGCCTGGTGGGGACGTCTACCTCCCCGATCACGGTCCGGCAGTACACGGGTGAGCGCGCCACGTTGGACGGCAACGCGGTGACGACCCTATCCTCTGCGATCAGCGCCACGGACACCGCGTGCACCCTGGCTGCGGGGCTCTACGCCGCCGGGGGCGTCGTCAAGATCGGTTCCGAGGACATCTACCTCTACATCAAGACGGGCACCAACACGTACACGATCGTGAGAGGGTGGAACGGGACCCCGACAGCTTCGCATTCGGCGGGATCCACCGTAACGACCCACAACACGGCCCTGTTCATCAACGGCGCCTACACGTGGTTCTGGGGCTTCGAGATCATGAACTCCAGCGGGATACGGACCAGCTCGATTGCGGGCAGTACGCCCCCCGACCGTCTGGGGTTTGGGATCGACGCAAACGGCCCGGGCACCAAGATCATCAACATGGTAGTCCACGACACGGGGCAGGGCATCGGCGTCTGGATGCCCGCCACCGGCGCGGAGGTCTACGGCAACCTGGTCTACTACAACGGCTGGGACGGACCCGACCGAGGACACGGCCACGGCGTCTACCTCCAGAACCAGACCCCCAGCACCAAGCAGATGATCGACAACATCCTCTTGAACCAGTTCGGGACAGGCTCCCAGGCCTACACCGAGGGCGGCTTCATCGACAACATCTACGAAGAGGGCAACACCGTATTCAGCAACGGCATCCTGTCCCAGGTCACCGGCTACACCGACAACCTGTTGATCGGCGGCACGCCCGTCGCCCTGAGCCCATCGATGATCTCCAACTTCACCTACAGTCCTTCCTCGGACGGGGCCGACAACAACCTGGGCTACAGCGGCGGGTGCACCAACGCCGCAGTCACGGGCAACTACTTCTCCGGGAGCGATGCCCTCATCCTGGTCAACTGCACCTCCGGCCTGACGATGACCGGGAACAGCTTCTACGGCGCCATCAGCGGCTTTAGCCAGTCTCAGTATCCCAACAACACCTACTACTCCAGCCGCCCCACCGGAACGTGGATCAAGATCCGCCCCAACCAGTTCGAATCCGGCCGCGCCAACATCACCATCTACAACTGGGGCAACCTCCCCTCCGTCAGCGTCGACCTCTCGGGCACCCTCTCCGTGGGCGACGGCTACGAGATCCGAAACACCCAGGACTTCTACGGCGCCCCCGTCGTCACCGGCACTTACAGCGGCGGCTCCGTCTCCATCCCCATGACCGGCCTCTCCGTGGCTGCCCCAGTGGGCTGGTCCGCTCCCCCTCCCACCGGACCCGAGTTCGGAGCCTTCGTCCTGACGACGACGCTGGGACCCGGCGAGTTCTACGACGTTCCCCAGTCCAATCCGTTTCACGATGCGATCCATACGCTCGCCTTGAACGGAATCACGGCGGGTTGCGGCGGCGGGTACTATTGCCCCGACGCTTCCGTCACGCGAGCCGAGATGGCCGTCTTCCTGCTCAAGAGCAAGTACGGTTCCGCCTACGTTCCCCCGCTCGCCACGGGGAACGTCTTCGACGACGTGCCCCTGGGCTCTTTCGCGGACGAGTGGATCGAGCAGATCCATGCCGAGGGCATCACGGCCGGATGCACGACCCAAGACTACTGTCCCGACGCCCCCGCCAGCCGAGCGGAGATGGCCGTGTTTTTGCTCAAGACGCTTCTCGGTGCAGGTTACACGCCCCCGCCCGCGACCGGGACCGTCTTCGACGACGTCGCGTCCAACGCCTTTGCGGCCGCGTGGATCGAGGATCTGGCGGCCCGCGGCCTCACCGCCGGCTGCGGCGGCGGGGACTACTGTCCGAACGCTCCCGTGAGCCGAGCGCAAATGGCCCCCTTCCTCGTATCGACCTTTAACCTCCAATAAGATTGCCGGCGCGTGCGCGCCGCCCCGGTTACAATCGGCGAAATGGTCAAGATGTCCACCCTCGCTGGCCTAGCGGCTTTAGCGCTGGCTTCCTGTTTCGCCCCGGCCGTAGAGCCTCAGAAGTCGAAGTCCTCTACGCAGAAGGCCAAGTCCACGGTCACGGACACCGGCCAGCACTTCTTCGTCTCCCCTTCGGGCGACCCGGCCGGCAACGGCTCTATGGACGCTCCCTGGGACCTTCCGACGGCCCTGAGCCATCCGGCGGCCGTCCAGCCGGGGGACACGATCTGGCTGCGCGGAGGCGCCTACGTCGGGACGTTCACGAGCGTCCTGACGGGAACTCCCGCCTCCCCCATCAAGCTCCGCCAGCATCCCGGCGAACGCGCCATACTTGACGGCAACGCAATCACGACTCTGTCCGTCGCGATCGACGCGTCGGCGACGTCTTGCACCCTCGCGGCGGGGCCCTTCACCCAGGGAACCGTCGCCAGGATGGATTCCGAGGATGTCCTCCTCTTCATCAGGACCGGCAGCAACAAGTACACGATCGAAAGAGGCTGGAACGGGACGACACCAGCCATGCATCCTGAAGGGACCGCGGTGACCACGCGGAACACGACACTTGTCATCAACGGCGCGAACACCTGGTACATGGATTTCGAAGTCATGAACTCGAGCGGCCTGCGGAGCCACTCGATCCCGGGCAGCATCCCCCCCCCGGGCCTGGGTTTCGGGATCGATGCCAATGGCCCGGGCACGCGGATCATCAACATGGTGATCCATGACGCCGGCCAGGGCATCGGCATCTGGACTCCCGCCGGGGACTCGGAGGTCTACGGCAACCTGATCTACTATAACGGCTGGGATGCGCCCGACCGCGGGCACGGCCACGGCGTCTACGTGCAGAACGAAGCTCCCAGCGTCAAGCGTATCGTCGACAACATACTTTTCGACCAATTCGGGATCGGCTCGCAGGCCTATAGCGAACAGGGCAACATCGACAATATCTACTTGGAGGGAAACACCGCCTTTCAAAACGGGATCCTTTCCCAGGTCAGCGGCTATACCTACAACCTCTTGATCGGAGGAAAGCCGGTCGCCGCCAGTCCCTCGGTGATCTCCAACTTCACTTATGGCCCCGCCTCAGCGGGGGGCTCCAACAATCTCGGCTACAGCGGCGGTTGCACCAACGCCACAGTCACGGGCAACTACTTTGCCCAAAGTTCGGCACTCGACCTCGTCAACTGTTTTTCCGGCCTGACTCTGACAGAAAACACTTTCTACGGCTCGACCAACGGGTTCATCCAGTTCCAGCTGCCTCTCAACTCGTACTACTCTTCCCGCCCCACGGGCACCCAAGTCTTCGTCCGCCCGAACCAGTACGAGGCAGGCCGCGCGAACATCACCGTTTACAACTGGGACCTGCTCAACACCGTCGGCGTCGACGTCTCCGGAATCCTCGAGATCGGTGACCGCTACGAAGTCCGAAATGGTCAGAATTTCTTCGCCACCCCCGTGCTTGCGGGAACTTACGCGGGGGGGACCCTGGCCCTTCCGATGACCGGACTATCCGTTGCGACGCCGGTGGGCCACGTCCCGCCGGGCCTCACAGGACCCGAGTTCAACGTTTTCGTCCTGCTCAAGACGGGCTCGGCAAGGCAGAACGTCCATCCCGTCCCGAGGTCCGAGGTTCCCCGGCTCCTTCCGATTCACTCCCCCAGGCCTCCCGCTTCGAATGCCCCCTGAGGCCAGGGCGGCCCTGGGACTGCCGGATTGACCGGACGGCGCTTCGACTGCGGCGTGGTAGGGGCCGGGATCGTGGGCCTGGCGACCGCCCGCGAGGTCCTCCGACGCGGCCTCGCCTCCCGGCTTGCGGTGCTCGAGAAAGAGTCCGCGGTCGCGTTCCACCAGACCGGCCACAACAGCGGCGTCATCCACGCGGGGGTCTACTACCGTCCCGGTTCGCTCAAGGCGAAATTGTGCCTGGAGGGCCGCGCACGGCTCATCGCGTTCTGCGACCAGAACCGTGTTCCCTATCGCATCGACGGGAAAGTCATTGTCGCTCGAGACGATCAAGAGCTTCCGGTTCTCGATGACATCCTTCCGAAGAGCTCAGGACAACGGCGTTCCCGGCGTTTCGCGAATTTCCCTGGAGGAGCTGCGCCGCCATGAGCCGCATGTGCATGGAGTCGGCGGTGTTTGGGTGCCGAGCGCCGGAGTGGTCGACTATCGCGCGGTGGCCGGCGCGATTGCCGACGAGGTTGCGGGCGCGGGTGCCGAGATCCTCCTGAATCAGCCCGTCGTCGCGATCAGGCGTTCGGGGAGCTGCGTGCAGTTAGCGACGCCGGGAGGCGCCATCGACTCCGAGCGCGTGATCGCCTGTGGAGGTCTGCAATGCGATCGACTGGCGGGCGAGCTCGCGGCGAGTCAAGGCGTGCGAATCATTCCGTTTCGGGGCGACTACTACGCCTTGCGGGGCCCTTCCGCGCGGCTGATCCGCGCTCTGGTATACCCAGTGCCGGATGCCCGATTCCCTTCCTGGGCATCCACTTCGCGCGTCACATCCGCGGCGAGGTCTCCGCCGGCCCCAACGCCGTGCTCGCGCTGGCGCGCGAAGGGTATGGAAGGTTCCACTGGAACGTCCGA
>JBDTXY010000123.1:0-7702 GCA_040005945.1 Acidobacteriota bacterium | reverse complement strand
AAGGTCTTTCTCGTGCTCCTCGATGACCGGGGTCGGCACGTAGAGCCCGATGTGGTTCTTCCAGAGCTGAAAGTAGACGAGCCGGCCGAGGTACGCGTAGTAAGGCATTCCATAACTCAGGCGCTCCTCCGCCTCGGGGGCCAAAGCTCGGATGATGCGGCGAAGCTGCGTGAGCTTGGCCCGCGACTCTCGCGGAGCGGCCGCGATGTAGGACGCAACATCCTTGGCGGGAGACTTCTTCGGCATATGGAACTAGGGTCGGCTGTCTCGCTTCGCGAGGGATGACGGACTTGAGGATCTCAGATTAGAAATATCCTTTCCTCGCCGCGCGGCCCGGCAAACTGAGGAGCGATGTGAGTGGCGGAGAGGACGGGATAAGCGCCGGGCGGACCCGGCGCTGCCTACTGCCGTGGGTCTGCCTTTGGTGGTCGGCTCGAACCCGTGTGCCAGCCCGGCGATCGTCGCAAATTGGCGGAGAGGACGGGATTCGAACCCGTGATAGAGGTTTAGGCCCCTATGGCGGTTTAGCAAACCGCTGGTTTTAGCCACTCACCCACCTCTCCGGTAAGGTAGAAGCGGCTCAGTCTAAACAACATCACGGGGAAAAGCACTATCGGCTCCCGACGGTGCCCGGCGATTTCGAGATCGAATGCACGGTCGCCACAATGGCTCAACCGCTCGCAACGCGACCAAGTTTTGCGAGTTCGGGCGAGCGAAACGACTTGCGTTGCGGGAGCCGGAGCGGAGCGAAGGGATCAGTCCCGCGGTCGAGGCCCTTTGGCCGAGCCGCGGGACGGTGCCGAAGGCAGATCCCGCTGCGCAGCGTAGGCGACGGTTACTCCCTCGGCAACACGGTCGACGTCCTGCGAAATCCCCGGTCATAGACCCCGACCGGGGTGGCCGCGTGGATGCGGCGTCCCGAGGGCGACAGCGCCAGCCGGACGGCTCCGGAGGCCGGCACGCGGAGGTTCTCCCATGTCCCGCCTCCATCGTGGCTCTGGAAAACGCCGCCGCGGGGCAGGATGCCGGTCAGGAAACTTGCGCCCGCGAAGACCGAGGAGGGGCTCGTCGGGTCGATGACCACGTCGGTCACGTAGAAATCCGGCAGCGCGTTGTCTCCCCAAGTCTTCCCGCCATCGGCGCTGCGGAAGACCCCGCCGCAGAGAAACCCGCTGCCTCCGAGCATCCCGGTTCCGGACACGAGCACGTTTCCATCCGTGGGGTCCACATCCAACGCGAGCAGCGTCGGGCATCCCGGCGGAGCGCTGGCGATCGCGGCCCATGATCCGCCGTCATTCGTGGTGCGAAAGATCGACGAGGCTCCGTAGGCGAGCACGGAACCCGAGGCTCCCGGAGTCAGCCGCATGGGTACGGAAAACGGCGTCGGCAGCTCCGTCCAGCTCGCGCCGCCGTCCTGGCTCCGGAGGACCTTGAGGCCGCAAGCGGAGAGGACGGTGTCCGGCGTGGAGCCCGGCGCGAACGACGGAGAACAGGACGGCGAGACCGAGTGCGCCAACGCCCAGGTCTGGCCGGCGTTGGCCGAGCGATAGATGCTGGCGGTGGGCGCGCTCCCGTGCGCGCCGGCGTAGACCCGCTGCGATTGCCGCGGATCGACCAGGATCTCCGAGTAGAACTCTCCCTGCGCCTCGACCAGGGTGTTCCATGTCTTCCCGCCGTCTGCGCTGCGAAAGAGCGCGCTCTCGGAGGCGGAATAGATCGAGGCCGCCGCGTACACGACGGGATCATCCGCCGGCGTCGTCGAAACCGCGTTGACCTGATAGAGCACCGGGCCCGAGGTCCGCCAGCCGCCGACCAACTCGGGCGCCCGAAAGGACGGCTGGGCGGCGAGGACGAGGCCGGCGATCCGGGCCAGGAAAACGAGAGATGGCATGCCGCACCCATTGTACGGAACCGAGGCTCGCCGGCAGCCTGCTACGATGGAATCGATGTCGGCCAGCCTCGGCGTGCGCCTGCGCCGCTACTGGGCGGCGGGGCTCCTGGTCCTCGCGCCCACGGCATTGACGCTATGGGTCGTCTCGAGGCTCTTCACGTTCTTCGACGACATCCTGGGAAATCGGCTGCGCGCGCGAGGGATCTCGGTGGTCGGGCTGGGCTTCGTGCTGTTGAACGTGCTGCTGCTGCTGCTCGGGTTCATCGCCGCGAACATCGCCGGAAAGAGGCTGTTCGCCTTCTGGGACCGGATCATGAACCGCGTCCCGCTGATCAACAAGATCTACGCGACGCTGCGCCAGATCGGCGAGCTGCTGCTGGGGTCCTCGGGCCCGGGCGCCTTCGGCCGCGTCGCGATCGTCGAGTTCCCGTCGCCGGGGACCTGGGGGCTGGGCTTCGTCACCTCGACGATTCCGGGGGAGGTCGGCGACAAGACGGGCCAGACTCTCTGCAGCCTCTTCATCCCGAGCGCGGTCAATCCGACGACGGGATTTCTCCTGGTCGTGCCGCAGGAGAAGGTGACGTACCTGGACATGACCCCCGAGCAGGCGATGAAGATGATCGTCTCGGCAGGCGCGCTGGTGCCGCCAAGGCCGGTCATCCCCAGCGGCTAATTTCGCCCTTGCGCGCGGTCAGCAGGAGCTGCTCGCTCCCGAGCATCGCCGGGTGCCGCATCCAGCGAAACAGGTCCTCCTCGCCGCGCGCGTGAGCGTCGCCGCCGCGGTGCCGCCGGGTCTCCCATCGGGTGGCGAGCCAGAGAAGCGGGTACGCGGCCAAGAGCCAGGCGTGCCTCCACTTGAAGCGGGTCACGCCGAGCCGGTCGACCGTCAATCCCGACTGGTGAAGCAGCGTGTGGAGCAGCGGAAAGTCGACGGGATTGATGTGGTACGCGTAGAGGTCCTCCGGTCCGAGATCCCAGCCGACCCGCCGCCGGATCAGCTTGTGCGTGCCGGTCCAGAAGAAATGCCAGCGCGAGTGGAGGCGCGCGACGTTGGGTGTCGAGAGGATCAGGCGTCCGCCCGGCGCCAGCACGCGTCCGACCTCGCCGATCACGGGGATATAGGTCGAGAGATGCTCGGCCACCTCGCAGAGGATCACGAGGTCGAACGAGGCGGTCTCGTAGGGCAGCGGCTGCGTCAGGTCGACGTGCGCGTCGATCGGAATCCCCTCGGTCCGGAGCGGGACCGAGCGGTTCGCCAACTGGTAGTCGTCGTCGCGGAAGTGCGTGCCGCGGACGCCGCATCCGTCACGGGTCAGCGCCGCGGCGATTTCCCCGCGCCCCGCGGAGAGGTCCAGGGCGCGAAGCTTCGGATACCCCGGGAGCCGGCGCACGGCGCGCAGGACGGCCGAGAGGACGTGGGGCTGGGGCACTAGGGCTCCGAGCTCACGAGCGAAAACGGCGCGTCGCGAGACGCCGCCTCACCCCCGTCGGATCTCGGTCTGCCCGCGCATGTACGGAACCAGCGCGGTGGGGATGGCGATTGAGCCGTCGGAACGTTGGTAGTTTTCCAGGATCGCGACGATCGTTCGCCCGATCGGCAGGCCCGAGCCGTTCAACGTGTGCAAGAACTCGAGCTTCCCTCCCTCGGCCCGCCGCAGCCGGATCGCGGCGCGGCGCGCCTGGAAGGCTTCGAAGTTCGAGCAGGACGAGATTTCCTTGTACGTGTTCAGGCCCGGAAGCCACACCTCGAGATCGTAGGTCTTGGCCGCCGCGAACCCGAGGTCGCCCGTGCACAGCGACACGACCCGGTACGGCAGCTCCAGCCGCCGCAGGAGCTCCTCGGCGTCGCCCGTCAACGTCTCGAGCGCGGCGGTGGAGTCCTCGGGCGCCACCAGCGTGACGATCTCGACCTTGTCGAACTGGTGCTGCCGGATCATGCCGCGCGTGTCGCGCCCCGCGGCTCCGGCTTCCGACCGGAAGCAGGGCGTGTACGCGGTGTAACGAAGCGGCAGCTCCTCGATCTTCAGGATCTCGTCGCGATGCAGGTTGGTGACCGGAACCTCGGCCGTGGGCACCAGGTAATAGCCCTCGCCGGTGCGAAACAGATCTCCCTCGAACTTCGGCAGCTGTCCGGTTCCGAAGAGGGAGTCCGCATTGACCAGAAAGGGCGGGAGAATTTCGCGATACCCCTGCTCCTCCGCGTGCACGTCCAGGAAGAATTGGATCAGCGCGCGCGAGAGCCGCGCGGCGCCTCCCTTGAGGACCGTGAACCGCGCGCCCGCAATCTTCGCGGCCCGTTCGAAGTCGAGGATGTCGAGCGCGACGCCCAAGTCCCAGTGCGTCTGGGGCGTGAAGTCGAACGACCTCGGCGTCCCCCACGTGCGCTCGACGCGGTTGGCGGTCTCGTCGGCGCCGCGCGGCACGGAGTCCTGGGGTACGTTGGGCACGACTCGCTCGACCGAGGTCAGCCGCTCCTCCGCCTCCTCGGTTGAGCGCTCCAGCTGGTGGATCTCGTCCTTGAGCGACCGCATCTCGGCGAGCGCCTCTGGCGACGGTTTGCCTCGTCCCGCCGTGAGCTCGTTGCGGCGGCGGCGCTTCTCCTCCAGATGCGTCACGGCTTCGCGCCGTTGGCGCTCGAGCTCGGCATACGTCTCGAGGCCGGCGCCGGCGAAGCGCTCGGGCATTTCCGAGATCAGCCGCGCCGCGTTCTCCCGAAGATAGTCGCGTGGTAGCATGAAAATGCGATTTCATATCGCGCACGCCGATCGAGTCAACCGTTTGAACGGTCCGTCCCGCCTTCCGGATGTGGACGCCGTCGTCGTCAACCGCGACGGTGGCGACGCTCTCTTCCGCGCCCTGGCCTCGCTGGAGGCGCAGCGGGGAGTCGCGGTATCCGTCGTGGTCGTGGACAACGGGTCGCAGGCGGCCGAGCGGGACCGCCTGGCGCGGGAGACTCCGTCGGTCCGCGTCATCCCGTTCTCTCGGAATCTGGGCTTCGCCGGGGCCGCGAACGAGGGAATCGTGCGCACACGCGCACCTTTCGTGCTTCTCGTCAACAACGACGCCGTCCTGGAGCCCGACTACACGCGGCTTCTGGCGGCCTTGCTCACGCTCGATCGGCGGCTGGCCGGGGCCCAGGGACTGGTGGTCTCGGAGGACGGGCGCGGAGTCGATTCCGCGGGTTTGGAGTGGAACGGCCGCGGCGAAGCCGTGCCGGTGCTCTCCGGAGAGCCCGTGTCCCGCGTGCCGCCGGACGCCTTCGAGGTCTCGGGGGTTTCCGCGACGGCGGCTCTCTACCGCCGCGAGGCGTTGGAGGCCATGTCCCCCCTGGGCGCCGCGTTCGAGGGATCTTTTTTCGCCTATTACGAGGACGTGGACCTCGCGCTGCGGCTGGCGCGCGCGGGCTGGCGATTCGTGTGCGACCCCAAGGCCGTGGCGCGGCACGAGGGGTCCCGCACGGGCCGCCGGACCCCCTTCAAGCGTGCATTCTGGACGGCGCGCAACCGCTGGCGCACGCTGTTCCGGAATTTCGATCCGGGGCTGCTGCGCCGCAATCTGGTTCCCCTCCTCCGCGCGGATCTGGCGCACGTGCGGCAAGTGGGATGGAAGGGCGTTGCGTTGCCTCTGCTCGTCTGGCCGCGCGTGCCTTTTCTGGCGTGGCGCGCGCGCGGGCAACCGCCGAAGCTGTCCGGCTGGCCGGACGCCGCGAACAAGACCCCGTGATCGGCGAGATCACCGTGATCTGCGTCTCGTGGAACGACGCCGGCGAGGTGCGGGCGGCGGTCGCGTCGCTGGCGCAGGCGCGCGCGAAGATCTCGGGCGAGCTCCCGCGCGTTTCGCTGGTCGTGGTGGACAACGGCGGCGGGAAGGCGCTGCGGAGCGAAGACATCCTGGCTCTTTGGCCCGGGGCCACGGTGCTCGTCAACGCGTCCAACGTGGGATTGGGACCGGCATGCAATCAGGCGGCCGCATCGTCGGCGGGCGACATCCTGCTCTTCGTGAACCCCGACACGCGGGCGGAGGCGGAGCCGTTCACGCCGATCGCGTGGGCGTTTGACTCCGATGCGGGCATCGTCGCCGTCGCGCCGCGGCTGGTCGACGCAAACGGATCCGCGCCCGGGGCCGGACCGCTGCGTCTGATGCCGCCGGGCCGCGAGGATCAGGCCACCTTTCAGCTGCGCCGTCTGCCGACGCTGACCGCGGACGTGCGGGAGCTGCTCCTGATCGATCACTTAGCGCCCAACAACGCGGGCCGCCGTCGCTCCCGCTATGCCGACCAGGATCGTTTCGCCGCATTTCCGGTGGAGCAGTCGGCCGCGGCGGCGCTGGCGGTGCGCCGGAGCGCCTTTCAAAAGATCGGCGGCTTCGACGAGCGCTACGTTCCGGCCTGGTACGAGGACGTCGATCTCGGCGACCGGCTGGGCCGCGAAGGGCGGATCCTTTATCTTCCGGACGCTGCGTTCCGGCATCGCGGAGGAGACTCGGCGTCGCGCCTGGGGTATGACCGGTTCCTTCCGATCTTCTATCGCAACGCGTTGCGCTACCGGCGGCAGCGCTACGGGCTGCCGGCGCGATGGAGCTACCGAGCGCTTCTGGCGGCGGGAATGCTGCTGCGGTTGCTCCTGCTCCCGCTTCGCGCAACGGTGCCGCGTCCGCGCGCAGAAGCGGCCCGCGCGTATCTGCGCGTGCTCGCGCTGGCGCTTGGGCTCGCCCCTGGCGGCCCATGACCTCACCCGACGTCTCCATCATCGTCGTTGCGAAGGACGACGCCGCCGACTTGCCCTTGTCTCTGGGCTCGGCCGTCTCTCAAACCGGAGTTTCGGTGGAGACATGGCTGATCGACAACGCCTCCTCCGATGCGTCCCGCGAGGTGCCCGCGCAGTTCGGATCCGCGGTGAGCCTGCTCGCTCTCCCCGAGAACGTGGGCTTCGCGGCGGCGATGAATGCGGGCATCGCGGCCAGCTCGGGCCGGTACATCCTCGCCCTGAATCCCGATTGCCGTCTGGAGCCGGACTTCGCGGCGGTCCTGGCGCGCCGGCTGGATGCTGCCGATGCGGCCGACGTCGGCTCGGCGAGCGGGCGGGTGTTGCGCGCGCAGGGGAAATCTCTCGCGCCCACCGGACTGCTGGATTCGACCAGCATCTACTTCACGTCCGCCGGACGGCACTTCGATCGCGGTTCCGGCGAGATGGCGCAGGGGAGATTCCTGGCCGAAGAGGACGTCTTCGGGGCCTCGGGCGCCGCGGGCTTCTACCGCCGCAGCGCGCTCGAGAGCGCGCGGATCTCGACCGGATACTTCGACGCGGACTTCTTTCTGTACCGCGAGGACGCGGACCTGGCGTGGAGGCTGCGCGCCCTGGGTTGGCGTTGCCTCTACGTTCCCACGGCCGCCGCATTTCATCGGAGGCGCAATCTTCCGGAGCGGCGCCGCCAGATGACCGCGCTCGCCAATCTGCATTCGGTCAAGAATCGTTTTCTTCTCCGGATCAACAACCAGACCCGGCAACAGTGGTTGCAGACGCTGGTCCCGACCCTCGCGCGAGACCTCGTCGTGCTCTCCGCCTGCCTGACGGTCGAGCGCAGCTCCCTTCCGGCCTTCGGTTGGCTGTGGCGAAATCGCCAGCGGCTCTTCGCGAAGCGTCGCGAAATCCAGCAGAAGGTCCGCGCTTCGCGCCTGAAAACTGACGACTGACGACTGACAACTGATAACTTCTTCCGGTGCGCATCGCCATCCTGGGCACGCGGGGAATTCCGGCCCGCTACGGCGGTTTCGAGACGCTGGCCGAGGAGCTGTCGGCCGGGCTCGCGGCG
>JBDTXY010000122.1:0-7737 GCA_040005945.1 Acidobacteriota bacterium | reverse complement strand
GACGACGCGGCCACGTCGAAGCGCAGCTCCACCGCGGTGGAGACCTTGTTGACGTTCTGGCCGCCGGGGCCGGAGGCGCGCACGAACCGCTCATCCAGCTCCTGATCCGGAATGACGATCGCGGGCGTGACGTGGAGCATCAGCGCCGCCAGACATGCGCGCGCAGACCGTCCAAGAGCGGCAGGCTGCGGCCCGCGAACAGGGTCTGGATGTGCCCCGGCATCGAGGCCTTGCGCTGCACGCGGCGGGAATCGATGAAGAGGCCGCTCGCGCTGGGCCCCGTGATGACCGCCGTCGGGCGGAAGAAGACGTGGGTCCTGAAGATCGGGCCGTGCTTTCGGGCGCCGGCCTCGACGAACGCGAAGCCGTTCTTGAGCAGCGTCAGGGTCTCTCCCAGGATCGGCAGGCCCGTGTCGCCGGGGGGAAGCGGAGCAGCCGCCATGAATCTCCTTTCGCGACCGTGGCCAAGTCTTTCACGAAGCGGGGCCGGAAGTTGATGTAGCGTTTGGGCTCAGCGCATGAGCTACGCGGAGAAGAATCTCCTGCCCGGCGAGCAGGTCGTCTATCGGACCGGGCTGCATTGGGTCGTCCTGCTGGCTCCGATCACGTTCCTGGTTCTGTCCCTGGCGTTTGCGGTCTGGGCGATGCTGCGTCTCCAGAACCAGACGTCCGGCCTGGTCCGGATCTTCGGTTTCGGGCTTCTGGGCGTCGCCGTGATCGTTTTCCTGATCAAGCTGATCTATTACCGGTCCGCCGAGTTCGCGGTGACGAGCAAGCGCGTCATGCTGAAGGTGGGCTGGGCCAGCCGCCACTCGCTGGAGCTGATCTTGAGCAAGGTCGAGGCGATTTCGGTCGACCAGGATCTGCGCGGCCGCGTGCTCGGTTACGGGACGATCACCGTCACGGGCACCGGCGGAACGAAGGAGACATTCGAGACGCTGGCCCGTCCGTTCGAGTTTCGCAGCCAGGTCCAGGGACAGATCCGGTGATTCCCGTGCGGCGCCGCGCGGCGGCGTTCCTGGCGATCCTGGCGGCCGGCGCCCTTTCGGCCCTCGCCCGCGCGCCCGAGCCGGACGCCGATCCCGGCGGCGCGCGGTTCGACGCGGCGCGGCTGCGCACGGGCAGCTTCGTCTACCGCATCCTCGAGCGCGGCCAGGAAGTGGCCAGGATCACGTGCACGGTCCGGAAGCGTTCCGACGACAGCTACGAATTCACCGGCGACGCGACGGGCGGCTATAGCCAGCACTGGGAGGCCCGGGCGACCCCCTCGCTCCAGCCGACCTTTGCCATGCTCCGCATCGGAACGGGCGAGCGCCAGAGCTCCTTCAGCCTCAACTACGACGGGGACCACGTGACCGGACAGGCCGTCAAGGCCGGCCGCCCGGCCGCGTCCGGGAAAGCGCCGCCCGCGCCGGAGGAAAAAACGATCGAGGAGCGCCTGCCCGCCGGCACCGTGGATCAGCGGATCGACTGGGCCGCGGTGCTCGCGAGCCGGCTCGAAACCGGCCAGAAGTTCGATTTCACCGTTTACGATCCGTGGAGCGGCGTGAGCCGCGTCGCTGGCCGAGTCGGAGACGTGGAGATCATTCGCGTTCCGGCGGGAGCCTATGAGGCGTACCGCCTCACCTACACGATCACATCCTCCAAGGGAGCCGAGCCCTACCAGATGCTCGCGACCAAGGATGTCCCGCACATGTCGGTGCGCGAGGATTTCCCGAGCGGTGAGTCCAGTGAGCTCGTGGAGGTCCACGACGCGCCGTAGCGACCCGGCCTGAAGGTCAGCGCGCGCCGATGCTGACCAAGTCTCGATGGACCAGCCAGGCCCCGCCTTCCCGGCGCAGCACCGCTTCTCCGTGCATCGCGTCGATGTAGGCGTTCTTCCCGTCGAACAGGACCACCGCGTGATCGCCGCGAATGAATCCCCCGGTGATGGTCACGGCGGTCATCTCGACGTGCTCCTCGCGCCAGCGGTACTCCAGGTAGCCGTCCAGCTTGTCCTCCTTCTCGTACTTCGTGAAGGAGCTCTTCCGGTCCGCGTCCAGGAGGGCGAAGATGGCCTTCTTGTCGCGTTTCTCGAGGGCGGCGTGGTAAGCGAGGTACGCCTTACCCGGTGCGCCGCCGTCCTTGGGTAGGGCATCGCCCCAAACCTTCGCGGGGATCGGCACGTCGAGCGTCAGCTGGAACTGCCGATCGTCGCCGTCGTAGGACAGGTCGCCCTTCAATCGCCCGCCCGCGGCCTTGACCGAGGACTTGACCTTGCTGTCGAAGCAGAAGCCGCACCCGTCTCCGGATTCGAAGTAGTAGGAGAGTCCGTGGTACTTCCCGGATTCGTCGAACTCGAAATAGACGACCTTCGTCTCGTCGTCGACGAAGAGCGTGTTGATCGCGTGGCCGCGATCGTAGTGCTCGTCGAACGCGTCCGGGACAAATCCCGTGTTCGAGATCGCCACGCGGATGACAGGGTCGTCGGTGCCCGCGGACTTGTCCCGGAACGCGTACGCGCCGGAGATGTCCAGCGTCCACTTCTGGTCCGCGAACTTTCCCGAGGCGGTGCCCGGCGCCTGCGCGTCGGCGGGAGCGGCCAGGGCCGCCACCAGGGAGATCAGCGCGATCGCGAAGATTTCCATCGGGGTCTCAGGGGGCGCCCTTGGCCGGCTGTCTTGTTTGGTACTTCCAGTTCCGCGTCTTTCCCTGGGAGATCCACTCCACGGACGTCTGGATGCGGCGGCCGCGCGTCGGATCGGTCTTGGCCTCGACGATCCACTCGGAATACTCGCGCTGCTGGCTGGGACTGAACGACTTGAACCTGGCCGCGGCGCCGGCCTTCTTCTTCAAGGCCGCGGTCAAGGCGGGCGGAACGGGGAGAAGCTTCTTCGCCTTGCGGATCGGGCCGACCTTCACGCCGCTCTCGTTGAGCCGCGCGGCTTCCCGGACGTAGCCGATCATGACCTTGTCCGAGGGGAGCTCGGAGACGGCGGTGATGCAGCCGAACTGGCCCATCGCGCCGTCTTTGCCCGGAATCTTCAGCGCGCGATTCCAGAATCCGAAGCTGCAATGCTCCTTGAAGGCCGCCATGCCGCCGAGCATTCCCCGGTGCTCGAAGTGGGGCATGCCCCATTTGATGGTCTCCACGACCTCGGGGCAACCCTCGTGCATCAAAGCGCGTAGGTGCTTGAGGATGGGCTTGGCGAAGCCCGCGGACTTCGCGATGTAGGCATCGATGCGGGGGTCTCTGTTGGCCATGCGGCATTATCTCCACATCCGGTCGCGTGTCGAGCGCGACGGAGCGAAGGCGGTGGCCAGTCATCCCGAACGAAGCGAGGGATCCCGCGCTTATTTGGAATGGTCGCGCGTCGAGCGCGGGATCCCTCGTCGCGCCGCTCCTCGGGATGACGGACTAGTAGTGCTCCTCGGGAATGACGGGCTAGTAGTGCTCCTCGGGATGACGGTCTATTAGTTCCCCTCGATGACGGACTGAGAGCCGCTCGTCGGGACTCCGGACTAAAGCGCCCGCGGGCGCCAGCGGAAGCGATCCAGGCGGATGCATCCTCGCGCGTCGAAGGCGACCCGTTCCCGCTCGAGGCGAAGGCGTTGAACGACCGATTCCGGCCCACCGCCGCGCCGCGCGCTGATCTGGCCTCGCGCGTTGACGACGCGGTGCCAGGGAAGCGGGCTGCCGTGGGCGAGCGCGGCCAGCGCGTATCCGACCAGGCGCGCCCGCCCGGCGAGCCCGGCCAGCCGCGCCACCTGGCCGTAGGTCGCGACGCGTCCGCGCGGGATCCGGGAAACGACGCGGTAGATTCGCTCGAAGCTGCGGGCCGGTTGGCGCATGGGCCAGAGGATAATCCCGCGCGGAAGGAGAGCCGCGATGCCAACCCTCGTCTGCGTCTTCGCGTTCGTTCTTGCGGCGGGAGCTCCCGCGCGTCTCCCGGAAAGCGTCCCCGATCTGCTGCGCCGGCAGACGCAGGAGATGATCGACGCCATCACGACCGGATCGGGCGCGGTGTGGGACCGATACCTGGATCCCGAAGTCCGCTACGTCGACGAGAGCGGAAACGTGTCGAAGAAGAAGCAGATGGTCGACGACATCCAGCCGCTGCCGCCCGGCGTGTCGGGGAGCATCCGGGTCACCGACTTCGACGTCGCAGTGCACGGGAACGTCGCGGTCGCGACCTACGTCGACGACGAAGACGAGGATTACCACGGCTACAAGCTGCACTGCCAGTACCGCACGACCGACACCTGGAAGAAGACCGCCGATGGGTGGCGCCTGATCGCGGGCCAGGTCCTGGCGCTGCGCGCGGACCCGCCGCGGGTCGTGCTTTCGGCGGCGCTGCGTCAGGAGTACTGCGGCCGCTACGCGCTCACGCCGGAGATTTCCTACGAGATCCGCTGCAACGGCGCGGCGTTGGAAGGCCAGCAGACCGGCCGGAAGCCGGAAGAGCTCTTCGCCGAGGCGCCCGACATGCTGTTCGTGCCGGGCAAGCCGCGCTATCGCTTCGTATTCCTGCGCGGCACCGACGGGAAGATCACGGGCTTGGCCCAGCGGCGCGAAGCGTGGGATTTGGTCTGGACGAGAAACGCCTCGAACTGAATGACCCCCGCAACTCCTTTCTTATGAGATGCTAACGGCCACGCGTCGGGATCTCCCCGAGAACGGGAATCCAAACGGCCTCGCCAGACATATACAAAGAGGTGAAGCCGGGTGACGTTGGATCCAGCCGAAAACAATCGCCAAGGAAAGCCGTAATCGTGCATCATGCGCCGCCCGTCCCGGCGAGGGACGCTCCCCCCATCTCAGAGATTTCCCGGGGGGGATCCCCAAGAACCCCGTAGCCGGCTCCCGAGGGCCGCACCCCAAATGAGGCGATTCCGTATGAAGGTGGAGGTTTTGCTCGCATGAAGAAGCGGATGTTCGTGATGCTGATGGGGGCGCTGGCGTTCGTCGCCGCCATCGGCGCGGTCAAGTACAGCCAGATCAAGAAGGGCATGGCGCAACACGCCGCCTTTCAGATGCCCCCCGAGACGGTCACCACGATCGTCGCCAAGAACGAACAGTGGCCGGCGACGTTGAGCGCCATCGGAACGGTGGCTGCCGTGCACGGCGTCACCGTCAGCGCGGACCTTCCAGGGATCGTCGCGAAAATCTCCTTCGATTCCGGAAAAACCGTGAAGGCCGGAGACGTCCTCGTGCAGCTGGACACCCAGCAGGAGCAGGCGCAGCTGGCGGCCGCGCAAGCGCAGAGCCAGTTGACCCGCGTGAGCATCGAGCGCATCACCGGTCTGCGGCAGAAGGGGATCGTCGGACAGTCGGAGTGGGACAAGGCCGACGCCGACCAGAAGCAGGCCGACGCCCGCGTCGGGGAAATCCGCGCCACGATCGCGCGCAAGACGATCCGCGCGCCATTCTCGGGGGTCCTGGGTCTCCGTCAGGTCAACCTGGGCCAGTACATGACGGCCGGCGCCCCGATCGTGTCGTTGCAGGCGCTGGATCCCGTCTACATCAACTTTTCGGTGCCGCAGCAGCAGATCTCCGGGCTGCAGCCCGGCAACGAGGTGCGCGTCACGGCCGAGGGAATGCCCGGGGAATTCAAGGGCAAGTTGACCGCCACCAACTCGGTCATCGACGAGGCGACCCGCAACGTGCAGACGCAGGCGACCGTCGCCAACCCCGACGGAAAGCTCCATCCCGGGATGTTCGTGGAGACCAACCTGGGCCTGGGCAAGGCCGCCGCGGTCGTGGCGCTGCCCGCATCCGCGATCAACTATGCGCCCTACGGCGATTCGGTCTTCATCGTCGAGGACATGAAGAACCCGAAAGGGCAGACGTACAAGGGCGTGCGCCAGCAGTTCGTCAAGTTGGGTGGGGGGCGAGGGGACCAGATCGCGGTCGCCTCGGGCGTGAAGCCCGGCGAAGAGATCGTGACCTCGGGCGTCTTCAAGCTCCGCAACGGCGCCGCGGTCCAGGTCAATAACACGACGCAGCCCGGCAACGACCCGGCCCCGAAACCCGAGGAGAGCTGAGTGAACCGGCCCCGATACCCGAGGGGAACAGCGCAATGAAACTGACCGACCTCTTCATCCGCCGGCCGGTCCTGGCGATCGTCGTCAACCTCATCATCCTGATTGCGGGCCTGCAGGCGATCCGTTCGCTCTCGGTGAGGCAGTACCCGCGCAGCGACATCGCGGTCGTCCAGGTCACCACGGCCTACGTCGGCGCCAACGCCGACCTGGTGCGCGGCTTCATCACCACGCCCCTCGAGCGGGTCATCGCCAGCGCCGACGGGATCGACTACATCGAGTCTTCCAGCGCCCAGGGCCTGAGCACGATCCTGGTTCACCTGAAGCTCAACTACGACACCAACGCCGCCCTGACGCAGGTCCAGGCCAAGGTCGCCCAGGTGCGCAACGATCTTCCGCCCGAGGCCGAGGCGCCCATCATCGACCTGCAGACGGCGGACTCCCAGTTTGCGGCGATGTACCTGGGCTTCTCCTCCGCGGAGCTGGACCAGAACCAAATCACCGACTACTTGACCCGCGTCGTGCAGCCCAAGCTCTCGGCCATCAGCGGGGTCCAGCGCGCCGACATCCTGGGCGGGCGCGTGTTCGCCATGCGGATCTGGCTCAAGCCCGACAAGATGGCGTCGCTCGGGATCGCGCCCTCCGACGTCCGGACGGCATTGAGCCAGAACAACTACCTCTCGGCGCTGGGCAAGACCAAGGGGTCGATGGTCTCGGTGAACCTGGTGGCCAACACGAACCTCCAGACCGCCGAGGAGTTCCGCCAGCTGGTGGTCAAGCAGAAGGACGGCGTCGTCGTGCGGCTGGGCGAGATCGCCGACGTCGTGCTGGGGGCCGAGAACTACGAGCAGGACGTGCGCTTCAACGGGCAGACCGCGACGTTCATGGGCATCTGGGTCCTCCCCAACGCCAACGCGCTCGAGGTCATCAAGCGCGTGCGCGCGGCGATTCCGGAGATCCAGGCGCAGCTGCCCGTGGGCATGAAGGTCGGGATTCCCTATGACTCGACGGCCTACATCCAGGATGCGATCAACGAGGTCTTGAAGACCCTGACCGAGACCCTGCTGATCGTCGTCGTGGTCATCTTCCTCTTCCTGGGCTCGTTCCGCGCGGTGCTCATTCCGGTCGTCGCGATCCCGCTGTCGCTGATCGGCGCCGTGTTCCTGATGCTGGTCGCGGGCTTCACGATCAACCTGCTGACGCTGCTCGCGATCGTGCTGTCGGTCGGTCTGGTCGTCGACGATGCGATCGTCATGGTCGAAAACGTGGAGCGGCACCTCCAGCTGGGAGACGGACCCTTCGAGGCGGCGATCAAGGCCGCCCGCGAGCTGGTCGGCCCGATCATCGCGATGACGATCACGCTGGCGGCCGTGTACGCGCCCATCGGAATCCAGGGCGGCTTGACCGGCGCGCTGTTCCGCGAGTTCGCGTTCACGCTGGCCGGGGCCGTGATCATCTCGGGAATCGTTGCGTTGACGCTGTCGCCGATGATGGGCTCGAAGCTGCTGCACACGGGCGACACCGAGAAGGGCTTCGCCGGGGTCGTCAATCGGACGTTCGACCGGGTGCGGACCTGGTACACGAAGTGGCTGACGCGGAGCCTGAATTTCCGCCCGGTGGTCTTCGCGCTGTGGGCGATCGTCGTCGCGCTCATGTTCCCGTTCTACATGTTCTCGCAGAAGGAGCTGGCGCCGGTCGAGGACCAGGCGGTGGTCT
>JBDTXY010000121.1:0-7752 GCA_040005945.1 Acidobacteriota bacterium | reverse complement strand
GAGCAGAACGGGCACCGCCGCGTGCCGTCCTCTTCGCTGATCCCGGCCGAGGACCCCACGCTGCTCTTCACCAACGCCGGGATGAATCAGTTCAAGGACGTGTTCACGGGCCGGGAAAAGCGGGAGTACGCCCGCGCCACGACCGCGCAGAAGTGCGTGCGCGCGGGCGGGAAGCACAACGACCTGGACAACGTGGGATACACCGGCCGCCACCACACGTTTTTCGAGATGCTGGGCAACTTTTCCTTCGGCGACTACTTCAAGGACGAGGCGATCCGTTTCGCCTGGGAGCTGGTCACCAACGCGGAGAAGGGATACGGGCTGGATCCCGAACGCCTTTGGGCCACCGTGTACACCGACGACGACGAAGCCTTCGGCCTCTGGTCGCGGCACTTGCCCGCGTCGCGGATCCTGCGCTTCGGCGAGAAGGAAAACTTCTGGTCGATGGGCGAAACCGGCCCGTGCGGTCCCTGCTCCGAGCTCCACTACTATCGGGGGCCCAACGCGACCAGCCCCGCCGCCAACTCGCCGGACAAGGTCAATGGTCCCGGCGATGAGACCCTGGAGATCTGGAACCTGGTCTTCATGCAGTTCGAGCGAGACGCCGCCGGGGGGATGACGCCCCTGCCCCGGCCCTCGGTGGACACCGGCGCGGGACTCGAGCGCATCACCGCGATCCTGCAGGGCGCCAACAACAACTTCGACACGGACCTGTTCGCGGCGATCCTGGCGCGGATCGGCGAGATCTCCGGCCAGGCCTATCGCGGGGGGATGGCGGCCGAGGACGCGCCCTTTCGCGTCATCGCGGACCACGTGCGGGCCCTGACCATGCTCATCGCCGACGGCGCGTTGCCGTCCAACGAAGGTCGCGGATACGTCCTGCGGCGGATCGTGCGCCGGGCGATGCGCTACGGCCATCGGCTGGGGCTGGATCGTCCGTTCCTGTTTCAGGTCGCCCCGACCGTGGTGGAGGGATTTTCCGGAGTCTATTTCGATCCACCCACCGCATTGGCCGTTTCCCGGACCGTCGCCGGCGTGCTGGAGCCCGAAGAAGAGCGTTTCGGAAAGACGCTCTCCGAAGGGGCGGACCGTGTGGGCGAGGCGATCGAGCGCCTGCGGCGCGAGGGTGCCACCGCGCTGTCGGGGGAGACGGTGTTCCGCTTCTACGACACCCACGGCATTCCGCTGGAGGTGATCGAGGAGATCGCCGGCGACGAGGGGGTCGCGGTCGACCGCGCGGGCTTCGAGGAGGCGCTGGAGCACCAGCGGAGGACCTCGCGATCCACCAAGAAGTTCGAGGCCGCCGACGCCTCCGTGTTCGACCGGCTCGCGCTGCCGCCGGAGCATTCCGTCTTTCGCGGCTACCCGGAGCAGGACTTCGTGTCCCTGTCGGGGGCGCGGGTGCTGGCGATCGTTCGGGAAGGCCGCGAGGCGCCGCACCTCGAGGCGGGCGAAAGCGGCGACGTCGTGACCGACAGGACCGTCTTCTATCCGGAAGGGGGCGGACAGGTGGCGGACACGGGCCGCTGGGTTTGGAACGGGGGCGAGGCGGAGGTCACGGACGTGCAGAAGCCCGTGCCGAACCTGATCGCGCACCGGGTTCGCGTGGCCTCGGGACGGCTCGCGGTCGGCGCCTCGGTCGACATGGCGGTCCCGGAATGGACGCGCCGGCGCACCCAGGCCAACCACACGGGCACGCACTTGCTGCACGCGGCGCTGCGCAAGGTGCTGGGCGCCTCGGCGCGTCAGATGGGCTCCCTGGTGGCACCCGACCGGCTACGCTTCGACTACGCGGCCCCGGCGGCGCCCACGCCCGAGCAGATCCAGGAAATCGAGCGGATCGTCAACGAGGCGATTCTCCGCGATCAGCCCGTCTCCAAGGAGACCGTCCCGATGGAGGAGGCGCGCAAGAGGGGCGCCGACATGTTCTTCGGAGAGAAGTACGGCGAGCGCGTCCGAGTCGTCGAGGTGTCGGGGGTCTCCACCGAGCTCTGCGGTGGATGCCACGTCCCCCGCACCGGGGAGATCGGCGCGTTCAAGATCGTGTCGGACCGGGGAATCGCGGCGGGTCAGCGCCGGATCGAGGCGGTGACGTCGCTGGGCGCGGTGGAGCTGCTGTCGGAAGACGAGAGGCTCTTGAACGCCCTGGCCGGCGCCGCGCAGGGGCAGCGCGAAAGCCTCCCGGCGCGCTGGGAGGAGCGGGAGGGGCGCATTCAGGCTCTGGAGCGCGAAGTCGCCTCGCTCAAGTTGAAGCTCGCTTCGGGTGACGTCGGCGCCCAGGGGGAACGGGTCGAGATCGCCGGGGTGCCGATCGTCACGCGCGTGGTGGAAGGCCTTTCGATTCCGGAGCTGCGAAATCTCTCCGACACCCTGCGCTCGAAATTGAAGAGCGGCGTCGTCGTCGTGGCCACGGCGGGTGAGGGAAAGACCTCCGTCATCGTCGCCGTGACGCCCGACCTGACGCGCCGCCTCCCCGCGGCCCAGATCGCCAGCCGAGTGGGCAAGGCGCTGGGCGGCAGCGGGGGCGGCAAGGCCGACCTGGCGCAGGCGGGAGGCAAGAGCGCCGAACAGCTGCCCGCGGGCCTGACGGCGGCGGCGGAAGCGGTCCGGGATCTCCTTTCGGAGCCGCCCCGGCAGGCCGCGTCCTGACCGGATGTGCGCTCCGTCACGTCCCGGCGGATAAGGGCCGGCGTATGAGACAGTTGTCCGCCCCTTAAGCTCGGCTATAATCGTTGCTTCCTCCATGACATTGCGGGCCTTCGCCTGGATCGGGATTCTTTCCGCCTTCGCATCGGCGGCGGGTGCGGATGTGCGCCTGGTCGTCAAGGACGGCCGGCGGCTGATTTACAACGACGGCCCCGCCAACATCGGCGCCAGCGAGGACTGGCTGGCGTCGCGGATGCAGCGCCCGTCTTCCTGGGATGGGTTGATCGAAGTCGCCGCCATGGCTCACGCCGTGGATCCCAAGCTCGTCAAATCGGTCATGCTCGTGGAATCGGGATTCAATCCCGCCGCCGTCTCCAAGAAGGGCGCGCGCGGACTCATGCAGCTCATGCCGGAGACCGCCGTCGAAAACGGCGTCGTGGACGTGCACGATCCCGCGCAGAACATCGCGGGAGGCGTGCGGTTCCTCTCCCATCTCCTGACCAACTACGGCGGCGACGTGGTCAAGTCCCTGGCCGCCTACAACGCCGGAGAGGCGGCCGTGGAGCGGTACAACGGCGTGCCGCCTTACGACGAGACGCAGCTCTACGTGCGCAAGACCATGGCCGCCTATTACGGCAAGTCCGTTCTGGGGGGCGGTTTCGGAAAGCCGCAGGCCCAGACGTATCGCGGGATTCCGGCGGCCAAGGGAAAGCCCGTCCAGTGGAAGCGCGATGAGCGCACCCATCGCATCATCCTGACCACGAAGAGCCGGCCTGCGGCGCGCCGTCTCGGATAGCGCTCCCCGCAACGTGTCCACGGCGGCTGACGATTTCCCTCCGGTCGATCAGGGTTTGTTCCTCCTGCACTTGAACCGCGCCCGGCGAGGCGTGCGCGCCGGCGAATACGACCTGGCCTGGAACGAGCTGCAACAGGCGCGCAGCCTGCGCCCGCGCGACGAAGACGTGCTCAGCCTGGTGTCGGTTCTGGAGTTCAAGCGAGGCCACTACGGCGAGGCGGCGCAAGCCGCTCAGACCCTGGTCGAAGACTATCCATCCTCCGAAGTCCTCCGCTCCAACCTCGGCCTGATCCTGTTCAAGTCGGGCCGTCTGGTCGAAGCGGAGCAGGCGCTGGCCCAGGCGCTGGAGCTGCGGCCCGGGCACCTGCGCAGCCACCTGTACCTGGGCCTGCTCTATCAGATGCGCGGCAAGCTCGGCCTCGCGCTCGAGCATTTGCGGATCGCCGGCGCCCGGCGCCGCGTGCTGGAGATCGAGGAGACCCTCCGCAAGTCGGCGCGGGAGGCGGTGACACGCCAGGCGGCGCTCTCGGACACGGCCCCGACGTCGGCGACCGCCGTCGGAGAGTCCACCCGGCCCACACAAGAACGGCCGGTCTTCGAGCCCGCCTTTCCGGAAGTGTCCGATGGGACGACGGTGCAGCCGGCGCCCCTGGCCGCGGGCGAAGCGCGTCCGGTGTTCAAGGTGCGTCCCGAGGGCGGCGTCGAGGTGGCGTCCCGCGGACTGGTATTCGTGCGCCGCGGCTGTGTGACCTGGTACAGCGGCAAGATCAAGTTCGTCGCCGAGCCGGCGTTCCTGGGCACGTCGCTGGAGCGCATCCTGCGGGCCACCGGCGCGGGTAGTCTCCTGGTCCACGACCCCGGGCGCCGCGCGTACCGGAGGGACTTGAACGGTCAGACGCTCTACATCGAGGGCAACCGGCTGCTGGCCCTGGACCACGGGCTGACCTTCCGCCTGGAGGCGATCCACGACTTTCGCCGCAATCGCCGCGTGGACGTTCTCTGCGTGCAAGGCCGAGGCAGCCTCGTGTTCTCGGTGGGAGGTCCGGTCCTGGCGCACGAAGTCTCGACCGAATATCCGCTGTCGATCTCCTCGCGGGATCTGGTCGCATGGACCGGAGAACTGGTGCCCGCCGTTCTCGACGACGAGTTTTTGGAAGAGGTCATGCAGCCGGACGTCGCCAGCCCTCCCAAGATCCGGTTCGAAGGCGAAGGCACCGTCATGACCGAGCCCCCCCGGCCGCGCCGCCGCGCCGCGGACCTGGACCGTCCGGTGGATCAGCGGCGAAGCTAGTTCTTCGCGAACTCGCGGAGCCGCTCCTGCGCCGCGTCCAGGATCGCTTCCATCATTGCGGCGTCTTCATGCTCGCAGTACAGCCGCACCATGGGTTCGGTGCCGGAGACTCGGTGCAGCAGCCAGCCGCGCTCGCCGAAGACGTACTTCACGCCGTCGCGGCGCAACACGGCCGAAATCGTCTCGCCGGCGAGTGAGCCCGGCGCCGATTCGCCCACCTCCGTGATGTAGGGCAGCCCGACCGCGACCGGCAGGTACACGTCCCGCCGTCCGTATTCGAAGCGGCCGAACTCCCGGGCCAGCGCGTCCAAGGCCTGGCCCAGCGTCTGCCCGGTCACCGCCAGGCTCTCGATCAGCAGCAGCGCGGAGAGGACGCCGTCGCGCTCGGGGAGATGAAATCCGAAGGCGTAGCCGCCGCTCTCTTCGCCGCCGACGACCGCCTCGCCCCGATTCATGAGCTCGGCCACGTACTTGAAGCCGATGCCCGTCTCGCGCAGCGGCGCGCCGAGTTTCGCGGCGATGCGATCGATCTGAAAGGACGTCGAGAACGTCTTCGCGATGCCGCCGGAGACCCGACGGTTGCGGAACACGTGCAGGATCAGAAGCGCCAGGATCTGGTGCGGCGACACGAACCGGCCGCCGGCATCCATCACGCCCAGCCGATCGGCGTCCCCGTCCTGGGCCACGGCCAGATCCAGGCCCTCGCGCACGACGATCCGCGAAGTCTCCGCCAGGTTCGCGGCGATGGGCTCGGGGTGGACGCCGCCGAAGAGCGGGTCGCGCTGCGTGCGCAACGCGACGACGCGCAATTCCCCGCCCGCGAGCAGCTCCGTGAGCAGTGTTCCGGCGGCGCCGTGCATCGCATCGGCGAGCACCGCCAGCCCCGAGGCGCGGATGGCCGGGAGGTCGACGAGCGATCCGAGGTGATCGCGGTAGGACGTGGCGAGGTCGGCGACCTGGATCGCTCCGGGTCGCGCGGCCTGGTGCAGCGGGCGATCCGCCTCCGCGGCGACCGCCGCGTACGTCGCCGGCGCAGCGCTGCCGCCGAAGTGGGCCTTGAGCTTGAACCCGTTGTAGTGCCCCGGGTTGTGGCTGGCCGTGATCGCGACGCCGCCCTTCAGGCCCAGCCGCCGCACGTGGTACGAGACGGCCGGCGTGGGGATGGGGCGGTCGCTCAACAACACGTCGATCCCGGCGGCCGCGAAGACTTCCGCCGCCGCGCGCGCAAACTCCGGCGAGAAGAACCGCGTGTCGTGGCCGATCACGACGCGCCCGGGGTCGCCGTCGCCGGACGGCGATGCGTACACGCGAGCGGCGGCGGTGGCGATGCGGCGGATCTGTCCGAACGTGCAGTCGTCCGCGATGACGCCGCGCCAGCCGTCGGTGCCGAAGGCGATCGTCAAGGCTCGGCGCTTCCGGAGCGGCCCCGGAACGCGGCGAGCCGGGTCTCGTCGAAGCCTTGCCGCTCCAGAAACTCCGACGCGCGGGCGTACACGAAGCCGCGCGCCGTCAATCCGTCGAACAGGAGCGCGATCTTGGAAGCCACGGGCTCGTCGCGGTCGCTCCCGAGATGGAGCAGGACGATCCCGCCGTTCTCGGCGTGCCGCACCAGCCGGGACAAAAGATGGTCGGCGGACTGATACGAGCGGGAACGAGGGTTGGAGACCCAGTCCAGCCCGTCCAGCCCCGCGCTGCCCCCCGTCCATCCGACGTGCCAGTAGCCCGCCTGCGCCGCCCAGCGCCGGATCTCCGGGTTGTGCTCGCCGAAGGGAGCCCGCCACAGGGGAGCCATCGGGCGGCCCGTCGTCTCCCGGTAGAGCCGCGCCGTGCGCGCGAGCTCGCCCCAGAGAAACGCCCGATCCACTCCCAGGCGGGTGGTCTGCCGGCCGTCGGAAGCGTAGGTCGTCAGGTGGGGATGGGTGTCGGTGTGGTTTCCGACTTCGTGGCCGTCCGCGGCGATGCGTCGCACGATCGCGGGATAGCGCCGGATGAACTCGCCCGTCAGGAAGATGGTGGTGTGGATCCCGCGCGCCGACAGGGCGTCCAGGATCTCGGAGGCCCCGTTGTCGGAAGAGCCGCCGTCGAAGGAGACGAGGACCTCGGCGCGGTCCGCCGGGCCGCGGGTCAGATCGGGCGCGGCCGGCCCCGCGGGCGCGATCGGCGGCAAGGGTGCAGCCGCCCGCACGCGCGGCGCGGGCGCCGGTGGAAGAGAACCCGCCGCCCCGTCCCCGGACTGAGGCTCTCGAGCCGGCGCGGCGGCGACTTCGGCCGGCAGCGTCCCGAGGGAGGCGGAGAGGGGCATCGCGCCGACCCGAAAGGGCCCCTGCTCCCGGACACCCTCGAAACGGAACCGGCCTTGCGTCACGGGGGCGGCCGCGATGAACCGGTCCGCCGCGAACAGGAAGACGGCGCTGCCTTCCGAAGCGCTTCCCTCGATCCGGAGCCCATTGGAGGTCGGGACCGCGGAATCCAGGCGCGCCCACGGCGTTTCGTGGCGCGTCCGCGCGTAGGCGGAGGGCGCGTTGATCCGGTCCAAGTCGCGGACGGTGCGCAGCGCCAGGATGACGGGAGCGCAGGCGGCCAGCGCGACCAGGAACACGGCCAGCCGCGCGGGGATCGGCCGGATCAGCGCCGTTCGGATCCGGCGCCAGGTCACGTTGCGCCCCGCGTCCTGGGCGCAGCGCGTCGTGCAGTAGCCGTGGCCCCTCATCCGAACCTCGCACAGGCGGCAGTACGGCTTTTGGCAGAAGTGGCAGCTCTTGTGTGCCCGTCGTCCGGTGTGGGTCGGGCAGGGTACGTTCACGCGCCTATTATGCGGGAGGGCGCCCGAGACGGAAGTCGCGGACCCGGGGCGGCAAATCCCGTATATTTCGACTGGATGGAATTCCCGCACATCGGCGCTTCGACGCCGGCCGCCGCATGAGGATCAACCTCCCGAACGCGCTCACCCTCCTGCGCATCTTTCTGGTTCCGTTTCTCGTGGTCGTCTTGTTGACCAAGTTCGACGGACGCGAGACCG
>JBDTXY010000120.1:0-7774 GCA_040005945.1 Acidobacteriota bacterium | reverse complement strand
AACGCCCCCGACCGCGACGAGGAAGCCTGCTCCCCCCTCCACCACGGCCGCACCATAGACTTGCGATTCAAAGAGGGGCCGGACCGTGGGAGGAAAGCGAACCGACACGTACTTGGCCGGCGCGCATTTGGGCCCGCACTTGAAGGAATCGCAGGCCATCGGCTTGGGAGCCTTCGCAAGCGATAACGAGACCGTGGCGAGAACCAGCAAAATGACGACGCCGACTACCCTCTTCATGAGACACCTCCGCGCTCGGCCTAATCTATGCCTCCCCATGCTAATGATGTCAACATGAAAAGGCGAATCGGGCTGATTCTGGGGGCAATCCTCCTCCTGGCTCTGGGGGCGTCGATGCTCAACGCCCCGACGCGCCTTCCCCGATTCGTTCTTGGATTCGCCTATCGAGGCCCCCTCGTCGATGCCCACCGTTGGCGACAATGGGTCCAAGCGAACCCGGACCTTTTCGGGCCGCTCGGCGAGACCGCGCGATTCGCGCTGGTGGAAAATCCGAGCGACTCGACGGGCCTAATCTTCACCCGGACGCGCGACGGCGTGACGGTCGAGAAGAGCCACGTGCTCCTCTTCCGCCAAATTCCCCTCTTGCTCGCCGCGACTCCGGCGACCGCCGAGGAAATGCTCCTCCTCGAGCAACGCCAGGGAAACCGATTCTGGGACGCGATGAAGTTCTTCGTGCAGTCGAGAAAGATCGTCTTCTACGCCAACGCACCCAGAAAGGAGCTCGACCGCGTGGGCCTGACGGGCTTCATGCAGGTCATCGACGGCATTCCGCCTAAGAACTGAAAAGGCTCCTCAACGATTCCCGAAGACCGAGGCCCTTCGGCGTCAAACGGTATTCCGAACGAGGCGAGTCGAGGTCCTCGACCACCCGCCGGATCAGGCCGACTCCTTCGAGTTCGTGCAACCGATCCGCCAGCGTCGAGGACGAGAGCCCGCCCAACCTCTCCTGAATCTCCCGAAAGTGCACTCGGTCCTGCGCCGCAATGACGTTCAAGACCTGGAGCGCGTGACGCCGCCCGACCGCCTGGACGAGCGGCTCCAGCACGCAATAGCAGGAGCCGATCTCTTTGTCCTGAATCGAACATCCACAGTCTGAAAGCGTCGGCACGTGGAGAGTCTAGCGCTGAGACCGTACACCCTCGTCGTGAAGATCGGAGCCGAGGGCACGCCTCGCCCGCGCGCCGGGCTAAATCGCGATCGTCGCGAAGCGCTCGATCTCGGACACCGGCATCGGGCGCGCGAGCAGGAAGCCCTGCCCGTAGGGAACGCCCAGGGACTGTAAGACGCGCAGCTCCTCGCGGGTCTCGATGCCCTCCGCGATGACCTTCGTGTGCATCTTGCGGGCGAAGCTCATGAGGGCCTCGAGTAAGTCCTGCTTGACCTGGCGCCGGTCGATCCCGCGCACGAAGACGTTGTCGAACTTGAGGTAGTCGGGCTCGATGTCGGCCAGCGAGGACAGGTTGCTGTAGCCCGTGCCGACGTCATCGACCGCGATGCGGAAATTCTGCGACCGGAATTTCGAGAGCACTTCCCGAAAGAGTCCTTCGTACACGGCGTAGGTCCGCTCGGTGATCTCGAGGACGATCCGGTCGGGCTCGAGCCCCAGGGCCCGGACCTGGTCGCGGAAGATTGGGCCGAGGAACTCCGGATCCGACGCCGCGGCCGGCGAAAGGTTCAGGAAGATCTGGCGGCGGTTGTGGCCCAGGGCCGCGGCCTCGAGCGACCGCTGGCGGCACACGCGCTCCAGGGGCACCAACAGCTCCGTGCGCTCGGCCAGGGAGAAGAGGGTCTCACCGCTCTCGAACTCGCTCCCGCGCGGGCCGCGGGAGAGGGCCTCCATGCCGATCATGTTGCCGGTGGCCAGATCGAAGACCGGCTGGAACACCGGCGAAATATCCCTCCGAGCGATCACGTCCTGCAGCATCTCTCCGCCCCGGATCTCCTGGCGGACAGTCTGGCGCGTGACCTGGTCCCGCGCTTCCTGGATGCCGCGGTAGACCAGCCGCTCGATGCGATGCTTGGGGTCCTTCATGATGCGCGCCGCGCCCACGAACGAGCGGAAACGGCTGGACACGTCGGCGCGCTCGGCTAAGTAGCCGCGGATCAGCTGATCCAGCTCCGCCGCCTTCTGGCCCAGGGCCGTCGGGCCCTCCGGCATCCCGCTGTCGGCGCTGACGAAGAGGATGATCTCGTCGGACCGCACGTACGGCACACAGAAGGTGCCGCCGGGCACGATGCCGTCGGTCTGGAATGCCTTCAGCCGCCGGACGAAATCCAGCAGCAGGTCGTCGTAGGCCTCCCATCCCCAGACCGACTCCACCTGCCCTTCGGAGCTGGGGCGAAAGACCAGGACGGAGAGATTGCCCCGCTCCTCGAGCATCGTCCGAAGGTCGTCCACCAGGACGGCAACCGTGGGCAAGCCTGTCTCGCGGTCGTAGAGCCGCGTGCGCTCCTTAAACCACTTCCCGCGAAGGGCGACGAGCTCGCTCTGCTTATCCTTCGACATAGGCGGCGGATGTTTTTCCAGTGTGGTCTCAGGATAGCACCGGCGAGAGCCCGTGTCGTGCCAGCCGGTTACGGCCCGGCCACGACCGGAAGGACCCGCTCCTGCTGGAAGCTCGCGATCGCGTCCTCGGTCCCCAGGAGCACGAGAACGTCCCCGTGCTCGAAACGGTCCAACGGCGTCGGGACGAACCGCCGCTCGACCCCGTCCTTGCCCATCCGCTTGATCGCGAGCACCGAGACGCCGTGGCGGGAGCGCAGCGCGGCATCCGCGACCGTCCGCCCTTCGATCGAGCGCGTGACGTCGAGCTCGATCAAGCGGTGGTCCTCCGGCAGCTCCAGGTAGTCCACCTCGCCCCCGGCCTCCCCCACCGTTCGGACGCGCGTCAGCAAGCGGCTGCGGCGCAGGACCTCGCTGTCGAAGGCGCCCAGCAGGTCCCGTTGCGTCACGATCCCGAGGAAGCGGCGCCGGTCCGGCGAGTCGACCACGGGCAGCTGCCCGATGTCCCGGAACCAGAGCTTCTCGTTCACGGAAGTCAGCGACTCCTCGGGCGTCGCAAACGGGATCTCGGTGGCCAGGTCCTCCGCGAGCACAAGTCCCGAGATCTCCCGCTCCGAAAAAGATTCCTTGACCTGGTGAATGTCGACGACGCCGAGGAGGCTCCCCTCCTCGTCGCCGACGTAGAGGAAGAGGCTGCGGGAGCGCAGGAACGCCGCCACGATCTCGGGCAGCGGCATCGTCCGCGGGATCAGGACGGTGTCCCGGCGCATGATGTCGGACACCTTCAGGCTCGCCAGCGTCGTGGCCTCGGGCGTTTTCTCCCAGACGATGCCGGCCGAGCGCAGGCTGCCGATGTAGATGGAGTCCTTTTGAAAGACGCGCGCGCTGGTGACCGCCAGGACCGAGACCACCATCATCGGAAGCAGGACCGCGGTGTTCTGCGTCAGCTCGAAGATCATGATGACCGCCAGCAGCGGCGCGCGCGTCACGCCGGCCATGAGACTGCCCATGCCCAGCAGCGCGTAGCCACCCACCGGCGCGTCCAGGTGCGGCAAGACGCCGTGCATGACGTGGGCGACCACGCCGCCCACCGTCGCGCCGATCAACAGAGACGGCGTGAAGACGCCGCCCACGCCGCCGGATCCGATGGTCGCCGCCGTCGCGACCGTCTTCGCGACGAAGAGCAGCAGGAGAAAGACCAGCGTGGGGTTTCCGTGGAGGATCCGGTCCGTGGCCTCGAACCCGTTGCCGTAGACCTGGGGCATGAAGATCGCGATCGCGCCCACGACCGCGCCTCCCAGCGCCATCGTGGCCCACACGGGGAGGCGCGACGCCGCGGAGAGCCGCTTGCCGAGCGAGAGCGCGCGCACGAAGAGGGCCGAGGAGCATCCTCCGAGGATCCCGATCGTCGCGAACGGCAGGGCCTCCCACAGCGACTGGGGCCGGAACGGCGCCACCTGATAGACCGGCTCATCCCCCAGTACCGCACGCACCAGCACCGTCGAGACCAGGGCCGAGACGACCGCCGGGCCGAAGAGCGCCATGGAGAAGGAGCCCACCACGACCTCCAACACGAACAGCGTCGCGGCCACGGGCGTGTTGTACGCGCCCGCCACGCCGGCGGCCATGCCGCAGGCCGTCAAGATGCGCACGCGCTCCGGCGACACCCTCCAGAAGCGGCCGATCGCGGAGGCGCACGCGGCCCCCAGTTGGATGATCGGCCCCTCCCGACCCTCCGACCCGCCCGACGAGATGACCGCGATCGAGGAGGCCGCCCGCGCCAGGGTCGGCCGTAATCGCACGCTGCGCCGTCCCAGCGAGACGACCTCGATCATGTGGGAGATCCCGCTCAACCCGCGTTCGCCGAAGAAAAAGCGCGCGATCAAGCCTCCAACCAGGCCGCCCGCCGCCGGTAGGAGGACGCGAACGAGGGGCTCCAGCGACTCGGCGCCCCGCAGGATGTCGCTGGTGCCCATGGCCAGACGGGTGAGCCGATGGGTCAGGTACCGGAAAGCGATCGCGCCCAGGCCTCCCAACAGGCCCGCGACCGCGGCCAGAAGCAGGAACTGTGTGTTGGGATCGCGCCAGAAAAAGCGGCCGTATCGCGAAGGCCGCGCCGGGGGGTCAGGCGAGCTCATTCACCATCTTCATACTTCGACGCGTCCGCGTCCCCGACGTCTTCCTCGCCGCCGAAGAAGAACGCGTGGGCGCAGTCGGTTCCGCAGAACGTGCTGCCCCCCATCCGCACCGCGCACTCCTCGCAGACCGACTTGTGGCAGATCGGGCACCGCGGGAGGGCGAAGGGAAACTCCGTGTTGCATTTCCCGCAATTGTCAGACAGGCCCGACATGCCATCAGTATAAAGGCGAACCCGATCCTGCTAATATTCGCGGCCCTTGGCGGTGTAGCTCAGCTGGTCAGAGCACGCGGCTCATATCCGCTAGGTCCGGGGTTCAAATCCCTGCACCGCCACCAAATCATCCCGCGAAGCGGCCGGCCAAAATCCCGCCGGACCGCGTAAGATCATTCCCAGGCTTCGTGCATGCCGTTTGCGACCGGAGACCGGCTCGGTCCGTACGAGATCCAGGCCCTCCTCGGGCTCGGTGGGATGGGAGAGGTCTACCGAGGCCGCGACACGCGGCTGGGGCGCGACGTCGCGCTGAAGGTGATTTCTCCGAGCCTCGTCGGTGATCCGTCTCTGCGCCGGCGCTTCGAGGTCGAGGCGCGCGCGGCGTCCGTCCTGAATCATCCGTCGATCGTCACGATCTACGACGTGGGCGACACGGAAGGCGTCTCATGGATCGCGATGGAGTGGGTCGAGGGGCGAACGCTGCGGGACGTGCTCGTGGAGGGGCCGCTGTCGTTGACCGAAGCGGTCTCGATCTTCCGGCAGATGGCCGACGGTCTCGCCGTGGCCCACGCAAAAGGCGTCGTCCACCGCGACCTCAAGCCCGAGAACGTCATGCTGACGGCGGACGGCCGGCCCAAGATCCTCGACTTCGGCCTGGCGCGGCAGACGCTGGGCGAATCCCTGGAGGGCTCGATATCGGGTGTCGCCACGATCGACACGCCCGCCGCGCCGACCTTCGAGGGCACGATCGTCGGGACCGTGGGGTACATGTCTCCGGAGCAGGCCTCGGGTCGGCCGGTCGACTTCCGCTCAGACCAGTTCTCCCTGGGTCTGATCGCCTACGAGATGCTGGCCGGACGGCGAGCCTTCACGCGACCCACCGCGGTCGAGACGCTGTCGGCGGTCATCCGCGACGAGCCGACCCCTCTCGCGTCGGTCCGTCGCGGAACGCCGGCGTCCCTGCAAGGAATCATCGCCCGCTGCCTCGCCAAGAGACCGGAAGGCCGTTTCGCCTCGACGCGAGAAATCGGCTCAGCGCTCGAATCCATCGGAACGGACTTGTCCGCGGCGGCGCAGCTCCCCATCGAGATCTCCCCGGAGCCGCCTCCCCCGGCGGACGTTCCGAAATCACGCCGCCCGTTTCCGCGACGCACGCTCGCGATCTTAGTCGTCGCCGTCGCGGCGGGGATCGCCGCCGCGGCTTGGCTCCGATACCACGCCTCGCGCGGAGCGATCGATTCCCTGGCCGTCCTCCCCTTCGAAAACGCGAGCAAGGACCCGGATGCGGAGTACCTCGGCGACGGGCTCACCGAAAGCCTGATCAACCAGATGTCCCGCGTCCCGTCGCTGAGAGTGATGGCCCGCTCAACGGTCTTCCGCTTCAAGGGGGCGGCCGATCCCCAGGAGGCGGGCCGGAAGCTCGGCGTCGGCGCGGTGTTGGCAGGGACCGTCTCGCGGAAGGCCAACCGTCTCTCGATCTCGGCGGAGCTCGTGGACATCGCGACGGGCGCTCGCCTCTGGGGCGAGAAGTACGACAGGCCGCTCGAGGACCTGCAGCACGTGCAGGACTCGATCGCGATGGGCATCTCCAACGGGCTTCGGCTGCGGCTCTCGGGCGAGGAGAAGCGGGCGCTCGGCCGGCACGCCACCGAGAACCCCGAGGCCTACGAGCTTTTCCTGAAGGCCCGCCACTCGTTTCTCACGGAGACCGAGGAGGGGTACCTCGAGGCGAGGCGGCTGTATCTGCATGCGGTCGAGAAAGACCCGAAATTCGCCGAGGCCCATCTCGGAGTCGCCTTGACGTACGCCAGCCTGGCCGTGGACGGCTATGCGCCGCCCCTCGAAATGTGGCCGCGAGTCGACGAGGAGATCCAAAAGGCGCTCGATCTCGACCCGGGTAACGTGCTGGCTCGCTGCGCGCTCGCGAACCGCCGGTTCTTCGGCAATTGGGACTGGACGGGCACCGAGCGCGAGTTTCATGAATTGAGCAACGAGCCGCGAGTGTTCCTCGGAGAGCAATTCCGGCCGATCGCATTGTTCTTCTGGGCCCGCGGCCGGACCGAGGAGGCCGTCGCCCTCTTGGAAAGGGCCCTGGAGGTCGATCCGGGGAATCTCACCTCGAAGAACATGATGGCCGACTTCCTCGCGCAGGCCGGACGGCTCGAGGAGGCGATCGCGGTCTACCGGGCCGCCATCGAGGCTGAGCCTTCAAGCCCGCGCCCTCTGTTCGGCCTGGCCGAGGTCTTGAAGCGCCGGGGCGAGGTCGCGGGCGCGATCGAAAACCTCCGAAAGGCCTACGAGCTGTCACCGGGCGAGGAGGCTGCCGCGAAGGCGCTTGCCGCGGCGCGCACGGAGAAGGACGACGAGAACATCGAAGAGGGGGTGGCACGGTTTCGGCTCGGCGAGCTCGAGGCCCTGGCGAAAGAACGGTACGTCTCTCCCCTCGACCTCGCCCGACTGTCTGCGCGGGTGGGCGAGCGTGAAAAGGCGTTCACGAGCCTCGAGGCGGCCTTCGCCGAGCGGTCCGCCGGGCTCGTTTATCTCAGGGTGGACCGAGCCTGGGACCGGATCCGGGACGACCCCCGGTTCGCCTCACTCGTTCGGCGCGTCGGGATTCCCTGAAAGGGGCCATCTCCGCACCCGTTTTTTTGGTAGTCTTTGGAGGGGTTGACACGGGAGCTCAACGGACCCGAGAGGGATAGGAGGTTCCGATGAAACGTCGAATCGGCCTGGCGGGGCTCGTGGCTGCCCTCGGACTCTGGACGGGTGCAGATCTTCTGGCCTGCGGAGACAAATTCCTCGTGGTCGGCCGGGGGACGCGCTATCAGCGGCCGAAGAACGCCCGAGCGGCGTCGATCCTGATCTACGCAAGTCCATCCGCCGGCCTCTCGGCCGCCTTGAAG
>JBDTXY010000119.1:0-7780 GCA_040005945.1 Acidobacteriota bacterium | reverse complement strand
TGATCGCGCTGCTGATCTTGCCCCGCGCCGTTGGTATTCTCCGAGACGCCGCGCACATCCTGCTGGAGGGAGCCCCCGACGACATCGATATTCCGACGCTGCGCACTCGGATCCTGGACATTCCCGGGGTCGAGGCGATTCACGACCTCCACTTCTGGACGCTGACCTCGGGGCTCCATTCGGTCAGCGTCCACATCCGCGCGGCCAAGGCGACGCCGCGGAGCCAGGTCCTGGCGGAAGTGCAGCGGGTCCTGCACGAAGGGTGCGGCGTGGATCACGCCACGATCCAGGTCGAGCAGGGCGAGGAAGTGGCGTGCCACGTTTCGCCGGGACACGCCTGAGCCCCCCATGAGCCGCGGCGTCGAGATCCTGGGAGCGGGCCCAGCCGGGCTCTCCGCCGCATTTGACGGTGGCTCGCGCCGGGCGAGAGGTGAAGATCTACGAGCTCCGGGGCCCGCGCTGCGCTAGCGCCGGCCTGCTAGTCTCGCGCCGCGATGCCCCGACTCCCGCACCCCGAGCAACACTTCACGGCCAGCGAGGCCGTGCGCGACGTCGTCATCGGAATGTCCGATGGGCTGACCGTGCCCTTCGCGCTGGCGGCGGGGCTCTCGGGCGCCGTGGCCGCCAACCGGATCATCGTCACCGCGGGTCTGGCCGAGATCGCGGCGGGATCCATCGCCATGGGGCTGGGCGGCTACCTGGCCGCGCGCAGCGACGCCGAGCACTACGCCAACGAGCGGGACCGCGAGCGCCGTGAGGTCCGGGACAAGCCGGCGCTGGAGGCCCGCGAGGTCTCGGACATCTTCCGCGCCTACGGGCTCACCGAAGAGGAGACGGAGCCGATCCTGCGGTCCTTCGAGAAGCGGCCGTCCGAATGGATCGACTTCATGATGCGCTTCGAGCTGGGGCTGGAAAAGCCGGATCCTCGCCGGGCCTTGAACAGCGCGCTGACGATCGGCGGCGCGTATGCCGTGGGAGGGTTGATTCCCCTGGGACCCTACATCTTGATGCACGACGCCGCGGCGTCGGTCTGGGTTTCGGTGGCGGTGACCCTGGTGGCGCTGCTGGTCTTCGGGTTCGTCAAGGGACGCTTCACCGGGGCCAAGCCCTGGAAGAGCGCCCTGCAGACGGCGTTGATCGGCAGCCTGGCCGCCGCCGCGGCATTCGGGATCGCGCGCTCGATCGGACGCTGACATGCGGGCATCCCGTCGGGCATGAAGGCCTCGCGGCGGTGGACCCCGATCCTGCGGCCGGACAAGAACCGGCGCCTGCCTCGAGCCCTGCAACCCTCGCGGGTCGGCAGCCTGGCGAAGAGTCTTCCGGAGGGAATCCACGACCCCGGCTTTCTGTCGCTTTTGGAGAAGATCGAATCCGGGCCGTTTCACTCGGGCAACCACGTCGAGGTCTTTTCGCGAGGGGACGCCGCGTTTGCCGCGATGCTCGGCTGCGTGAAGGAGGGACGCACGGAGGTCCTGCTGGAGTCCTACATCCTCAAGGACGACGCGACCGGGCAGCTGTTCGCCGACGAGCTGATTCGCGCGGCCGCCCGCGGCGTCGCGGTGCGCGTCCTGGCGGACGGGTTCGGCTCGATGGCGACCCGGCGCGCGTTCTGGTCCAACCTGATTCGCAACGGCGTGGAGGCGCGGCTGTACCACCCCCTCCTGGCGCTTCGCTATCTCAAGTTTCGCGACCACCGCAAGATTCTGGTGGTCGACCGACGGGTCGCGTTCACCGGCGGCATGAACATCGGCGACGAGTACGGATCCTCCCTGCTGCCCAGCGGCCAGGTCTGGCGGGACACACATGCCCGCGTCGAGGGGGCCGCGGCCTGGGAGATGGCCGTGGTCTTCCAGGAGGGTTGGGAAGAGGCGGGCGGCTCCGCGATCGGGCTGGAATCCCTGGTCTCCTCCGAAGGCCCGGGGGCGGGCGTCATGGTGCTGGACTCCCTGCCCGGGCGCGGATCGCGGGAAGTGGCCTCCGTCATGACGGCCATCAGCGCCGCGGCGCGCCGGACGCTCTGGCTGACCACGGCGTATTTCGCTCCCCGGCGGCGCGCCATCGGGATCCTGGGGGCCGCGGCCCGCCGGGGCGTGGACGTGCGCCTGCTGGTGCCCGGGCGCACCGATGTCCCAATCGCGCGGCACGCGGGCCACGGCTTCTTCGCGGCGCTGCTGGCCCGGGGCGTGCGCATCTACGAATATCAGCCCGCGATTCTGCACGCCAAGACGGTGGTGGCCGACGGACTGCTGTCGGTCGTGGGGTCCAGCAACCTGGACTTTCGGTCCTTCGAGCTCAACGCGGAGTGCAACTTCGTGATCGTGGATCGGGGGACCGCGCAACGGATGGAGGCGCAATACCGGGAAGACCTCGCGCAGGCCGTTCCCATCGATCGAGAGTCCTGGGGGCGCCGGCGGGTGCTGCATCGGATCGGAGACTCCCTGGCCCGGCGATTGGCGCCCCTCTTGTAGGACGGGCCAGGCCCACCTGGCATAGCATTCGCGCAACGGAGCGAAGGAGACGTCGATGAGATTCCTTGCTGGCGTGATCGTCGGGTTCGCGATCCTCTTCGCGGTGGCGGGAGCGGTCGTCCTCACCGGCTCGTTCAACACCTCGGCCAACGTGCCGCCCGGCGCGATCGAGAAGCGCCTCGCGGGAATTGCGCTGGACAAGTCGGTCGCCAAACGCGCCCCGAAAATCGCCAACCCGGTGCCGTCGAGCCCCGATGCGCTGGAGGAGGGCATGGACCACTACAAGGAAATGTGCGTCTTCTGCCACGGCGCTCCGGGCGTCGACGCCTCGGAGGCGGGAGAGGGACTGAACCCGCCGGCCCCGGATCTGACGCTCACGAAGATTCAGAATCGGTCGGACGGGGAACTCTTCTGGATCCTCCAGAACGGAATTCGGATGAGCGGCATGCCGGCATTCGGCCCCACGCACAAGGACGAAGAGATCTGGAAGATGGTGTCTTTCCTGCGCCACCTCCCCAAGCTGACCACGGAAGAGCAGAACGCGCTCAAGGCCCAGCCGGCCTCCGAGCACCACCACTGATCAGCGGGCCGCGGCCATTCCTCCGGCGATGACGTCGGACACCGAGACGCCTCCCCGGTAGTTGCCCGCGAATCGCAGACTCGGAAATCGCCGCTCGGTTTCCGTCAGCGCGGCGAGGCGCTGGGAATGACCCCGCTCATATTGGGGAATGGCTTGGGACCAGCGCGTGACCCGCAACGGTTGCGGCGCTCCGCGGACCAGGCCCTCCGACGCAAGATCGCGCGCGGCCGTGGCGACGAGCTCCTCGTCGGGCAGTGCGAGCGCCGCCGAGTCGCGGCTCCCACCCATGAACACCGTCAGCAGCGACTGCCCGGCCGGGGCGCGTCCGGGAAAGAGGCTCGAGCTCCAGACCGCCCCCAGGATCCGGCGGTTTGGGCTTTCCGCGACCAGATGGCCGAACCCGCGAAGAGGTCGCGCCAGCGATGCCTCCGCCCAGGACAGGTGGAGAACCGCCAGGGGCGGGTGGGGAATCCCTGCCAGGGCCAGCGCCGCTTCCGGAGCGAACCCGGAGATCAGCGCGCCGACGCGGTGTGCTGGCGCAGCCAGGATGAGGCGGTCCGCGGAGATCTTGTCCCCGACGGTCTGAACGATCCATCCATTCCCACGCGGCGCGACGGCGCGCACCGGGGCGCCGAACCGAACAGCGGGCCCGAGCGCAGCGGCCAAGGCGCGCGGAAGCGCCTCCAGCCCTTGGCGCAAGGCGAGAAGACCCTTGGGAGCCCCTGCCACGGCCTCTTGCTTCCGATCCCGCCGCGCCGCCATCGCTCCCCGGAACAGGCTGCCATGCTCCCGCTCCCACCGTCCCAGGGTCGGAAACGCCGCGGCCGCCGACAGCTTCGCGGCATCTCCGGCGAAGATCCCCGCGACAAACGGCGCCACCAGCCGGTCCGCGACCTCGGCCCCCAGGCGCCGGGCCGCGAAGTCGCGGATGCTCTCTTCCGGGTCTGCGCCCGCGGGGTGAAAGGGCTCGGCGACCAGGCGAAGTTTTCCGGCGGTCGACAAGAGGCGAGTCCCGAGGAGAGCTCCCGGCGACATCGGCACCGCATGGAGCGTTCCGCCGAAGTCGATGAACCGAGGGCTGCGCGGATCGGCCACGAGCACTTCGTTCGCGAGGCCGAGCTCCTGGATCAATCCCCAGATCGCGGCGGAGGGACGAACGGTGTTGGGTCCGAGCTCGAGCAGGAAGCCGTCTCGCCGCTGTGTGCGCACGACTCCGCCGGCGCGATCCGAGGCCTCCAAGACCAGCACGTCGCCGCCCCGCCGCGCCAGGGCATGCGCCGCGGAGAGGCCCGAGAGGCCGGCGCCGACGACGATCGTGCGGCCGCTCATGGGCCCCAGAACGGAGCTGCCGAACGGGCGAGGTCCGCGAGCGCCCGCAGGAACGTGGGACGGTCGTTCAAGCCCGGCGTGCGCCGAAAGTGGGAGATGCCGGCTGCGCGCGCGTGCTCCGCGAAGAGCTGATCGATCTCTTGCAACGTCTCGACGTGATCGGTCACGAATGCGATCGGAACGACCAGCACCTGGGCCTGGCCCCTGCGCCCCAGCTCCCGGATGACCTCGAGGGTCGGCGGTCCCAACCACTCGACCGGGCCCAGCTTGGATTGGTACGCGAGCGTCGCCGCGCCGCGCCAGGAGAGCTTCGCGCAGATGGCGCGGATGCTGGCCTCGACTTCGACGGGATAGGGATCGCCCTCGCGCGTGACGAGCTTCTTGGGGATCGAATGGGCCGAGAACAGCAGATGCGTGGCCTCCGGCCGCGGATCCGGGAATCGCGCGAGCTCCTCCTGGATCGACTCCGCATGGGCCTGAACCAACAGGGGATGCGTGGGCCAGGACGAGAGCTCCTCCAGCCGGGCCCCGGGCGCGAACTTTCCGACGGCGGCGCGGCTGCGCGCGAGGGCGCCCTTGGTCGTCGTCAGGGAGTACTGCGGATACAACGGGAGCGCCAGGAAGCGGTCGACGCCCTGCGCCGCCAACTCTTGCACCACGGTTTCCACCAGCGGCGCGGAGCAGGTCATGGCGGCGCGCACGATGACGTCGCGGCCCTCCTCGCGCAGGAGGCGCTCCGTGCCCGCCGCCTGCAGCTGGGTCAACCGGCGGATGGGAGATCCGCCTCCGATCGAGGCGTAAAGTGCCCGGGACGCCTTCTTGCGCCCCACGGCGATCGCCGCCGCGATGGCCTTGCGCAGCAGAGCGGGCCGCACACGGATGACGTCCGGATCGGAGAAGAGGCGGTAGAGGAAGGCTGGAACCTCCTCGAGCGTCTCGGGGCCCCCGAGCTGCAGGAACAAGATCGCGCGGGGCATCAGGATGGGAGGATCGTCACTACAGGGTCCGGGAGAACACCGGCCGGGCTGGCGCCTCGCTCAGATAGGCATCGAACGGCATGGCGAGGTTGCGCAGGAAAATGCGGCCCAGCGCCGTCGCCCGCACCTCGCGCGGTGAGATCTCGACCAGCCCGTCCGCCGCGCAGGGCGCGAGCTTCTCCAGGGCGTCCGAGAAGTACGCGTCGAAGTCCACGCCGAACCGACCCGCGATCTCGGCCTTGACCACGAGCCCGTGGCACAGGAGGTTGCCGATGACGGTGCGCCGGAGAACGTCGTCCGAAGAGAGCCGGACGCCGCGGAACGTGGCGGCTCCCGCGTCGCCGACGGCCTGGCGGTACGCCGCAAGCTCCCGCCGGTTCTGGATGTACTGCGCGCCGACCGAGCCGATGGCGCTCATTCCGATACCGATCAAGTCGGTGCCCGCCTTCGTCGTGTAACCCTGAAAATTGCGGTGGAGCGTCCGGTTTCGGCGCGCCCGCGACAGCTCGTCGTCGGGGCGGGCGAAGTGATCCATGCCGATGTACTCGAAGCCGGCATCCGTGAACCGCGTGAGCGCGGTGCGGAAGATCTCGAACTTCGTCTGATCCGCTGGCAAGTGAGGCTCCAGCACGGTCTGGTGCTTCTTCATCCAGGGCACGTTGGCGTAGGAGTAGACCGCCAGTCGGTCCGGTCCGATCTCGAGGACCCGATCGATCGTCGCGGAGAAGGTCTCCGGCGTCTGGTGGGGCAGCCCGTAGATCAGATCCATGTTCAGGCTCGAGAAGCCCAGACCTCGCGCCTGCTCGACCAGCCGGCGCGTGGCCTCGAAGGGCTGGACGCGGTTGATGGCGTCCTGCACCCGCGGGTCGAAGTCCTGCACTCCCATGCTCAGCCGGTTGAATCCCAGCCCCGCCAGAGTCTCCAGATGCTCCCGCGTCGTCACGCGGGGATCGACTTCGACGCCGACCTCGGCGTCGGCGGTGAACGCGAAGCGTTCGAACAGACGGCGTCCCAGGCGTTCGAGCAGGCGTGGCGGGAAGTACGTGGGCGTTCCGCCTCCCCAGTGGAGCTGAACGGCGGGGCGCCCCTCGCCCGCGCGCGCCGCGACCCAGTCGATCTCGCGCTCCAGGCTCTCCAGGTAGTCGGTCTCCGGGGCGTGCTGCGCGCCGGTGATGACGACCGTGCATCCGCAGAAGTAGCAGAGCTTCTCGCAGAAGGGCAGGTGCACGTAGAGCGACAGCGGTGCGGGCGCGGCCGCCGAAGCGCTCTCTTCGAGGACTGCGGAGTAGTCCGCGGGCGTGAAGTCCTGCGTCCACATCGGCGCCGTCGGATACGAGGTGTAGCGCGGCCCCTGGACGTTGTAACGGCGGAGCAGCTCGAGTGGGACGTCGGGGCGGTTCATCGTGGGCTCGGGACGGCGGCCTCCTCACGATCGGCGAGGAGGGATTGCCGCACCGCCGAGAAGAACGCCCCCACGCACTCCAGGCGAGAGCCGGGCAGGACTCCATGGCCGAGGTTGACGATGTGCGCCACCCCTTCGGTCTGCATGATCAAGTCTCGGGTGCGGCGCGCGACGTCGTCGGCCGTCCCCAGCAGGATCCCCGGATCCAGGTTGCCCTGGAGCGTCCGGCGCGGCAGCCTCCGGCGGGCGTCCGAGAGTCGCGTCCGCCAGTCGATCGAGAGGACGTCCGCTCCGGACTCGTCCATCGCTTCCAGCAGATGACCGCATCCATTGACGTAGAGCAGGACCGGCGCCTCCGCGCGGTGAATCTGCGAGATCGCGCGCGCGACCGAGGGCAAGGCCCACTCCCGATAATCCTCTTCGGTCAGCTCGCCGGCCCAGGTGTCGAAGAGCTGAACGGCGCCGGCGCCCGAGGCGATCTGGAACGAGAGCACCTCTCCCGCGACGTCCGCCAGCAGATCCAAGAGGCGCCGGAGCGTGGCGCGGTCGCGGCCCATCATCTCCTTGATCACGGCGAAGCTCTTGGAGCCGCCGCCCTCCACCAGGTAGGAGGCGAGCGTCCAGGGCGCGCCGCAGAAGCCGAGCACCGCGGCGTCCTCACCCACCTCCCGCCGGATTCCGCGGAGGATCTCGCCCGTGAAGGCGATCTCGGAGGACGGATCGAAGCGGCGGAGCCGGTCGACGGCCGCGGTGTCGCGAATCGGCTCGGGCAGCTCGGGCCCGCCGTCTCCGAACTCGACCCGCACGCCCATGGCGGCCGCCGGCACCAAAATGTCGGAGAAAAAGATCACGCCGTCCGGCGCGAAGCGGCGGAAGGGCTGCAGCGAGACTTCCGTGGCGAGCTCTACGGAGCGGCAGAGCTCCAGGAAGGATACGCGCTGGCGAATCTCCCGGTACTCCGGCAGGTAGCGCCCGGCCTGGCGCATCATCCAGGCGGGCGGTCGGTCGACCGGTCGTCCGTGGC
>JBDTXY010000118.1:0-7796 GCA_040005945.1 Acidobacteriota bacterium | reverse complement strand
ATCCGCGCGCGTACGGCAACTTCGCGCGCCTGCTCGGGAAGTATGTACGGGAGGAGAAGGTGATCCCGCTATCCGAGGCCATCCGAAAGCTGTCGAGCCTGCCGGCGACGAATCTGGGCCTCGACCGCCGCGGCTTCCTGAAGCCGGGGATGTTTGCGGATGTGGTCGTCTTCGATCCCGCCGCCATCGGGGACCGAGCGACCTACGAGAAGCCTCAGCAGTACGCCGTGGGAATGCGCGAGGTCTTCGTCAACGGCGTGCACGTCCTCCGCGGCGGTGAGCCCACCGGAGCCGCAGCCGGCCGCGCGCTGCGTGGGCCGGGCGCCGTCGCGACGAGCGCCGGAGGCTCTTCTCCTGAGTCGAGAGCCAGCGTCTCACCCTGATTCGGGACGTTCGGGGACGGGGGAACCGTCTCACCCGCCTTGTGGTGGTAGCCAATCACCCGGCGCGCATCGATGCGCCAGGGGAAAACGCGAACAGGGCAGCCAGCAGGGCCGCCCTTCGCCTCTCGCGTCTCGCCTCTAGCGGTCGATCCCCATCTGGTTGAGCTCGAACGCGTAGTCGAACGCGAGCTCGTGGAGCCGGTCGTACCGCCCCGACGAGCCCCCGTGCCCGCCCGCCATGTTGATCTTGAAGATCAGGGGATTCTGGTCGGTCTTCAGGGTCCGCAGCTTCGCCACGTATTTGGCCGGCTCCCAGTACATCACTTGTGAGTCGTCGAAGGAGGTCTTCACGAGCATGGCGGGATACGCCTTGGCCGCCAGGTTGTCGTACGGGCTGTACGACTTCATGTACTCGTACTGCTCCTTGACCTTGGGATTGCCCCATTCCTCGAACTCGCCCACCGTCAAGGGCAGCGACTCGTCGAGCATCGAGTTGATGACGTCGACGAACGGCACTCGTGCCACCACGGCCTTGAAGAGATCGGGCCGCATGTTCGTCACGGCGCCCATGAGGAGTCCGCCGGCGCTCCCGCCCTCGATCACGAGCCGGTCCCTGGACGTGTACTTGTCGGCGACGAGCGCTTCGGCGACCGCGATGAAGTCCGTGAAGGTGTTCTTCTTGGACAGCATGCGGCCCTGATCGTGCCACTTCTTGCCCATGTCGCCGCCGCCGCGGATGTGGCCGTTGGCGTAGACCACGCCGCGGTCCAGCAGGCTGACGACCGTAGAGTCGAAGCCCGCGTCGTTGGGAGCGCCGTAGGACCCGTAGGCCGTCAGGAGCATCGGCGGCTTCCCGTCGGGGACCAGGCCCTTCTTGTAGACGAGCGAGATCGGAATCTTCGTCCCATCGGAGGCCGTGGCGTACCGACGCTCGGAGGTGTAGAGCGAGGGGTTGTAGCCGCCCAGCACTTCCTGCTGCTTCAAGAGCTTGCGCTCCTTCGTCGCCATGTCGAAGTCGTAGACCGACGGGGGAGTCGTGTAGGACTCGTACTCGATCCGGAGCATCTGCGTGTCGAACTCGCGATTGTTGCTGGCGCCCGCGTAGTAGATCGCCTCCGGAAAGTCCACGCGGTATCCGGTCCCGGCCTCCTCGCTCATGATCCGGATGCGCGGAAGCGCGTCCTCGCGCTCGTAGAGCACGGTCCATTTCGCGAAGAGGTCGAAGTCCTCCAGCATGACGTCGTCGCGATGCGCGACCAGCTCCTTCCAGTTCTCCCGCCGCGGGTCCGAGATCGGCGCGGTAACCAACCGGTTGTTGCGCCCCTTGTCGTTGGTCTGGATGTAGAACAGATCGCCCCGATGATCGACCGAGTACTCGTGCTCGGCTTCTCGCGGCGCGATCATGCGCAGCTCTCCGCCGGGGGCGGACGCGGAAAGGTAGCGCCATTCCGACGTCGTGTGGCTGGAAACGGGGAAGAAGAGGTAAGCGCCGCTGCGCGAGCGGAACACCCCGACCCGGAACCGTTCGTCCCTTTCCTCGTACAAAAGCGCATCCGCGGACGGGTCCGTTCCGACCATGTGGCGGTGAATCCGATGGGGGCGCTTGGCCGGATCGGTGGTCGCGTAGAAGACCGTGCGGTTGTCGGGTGCCCAGGCAACCGAGGTCACGCGCGTGACCGTCTCCGGGAGGAGCTTGCCAGTGGACATGTCCTTGACGTGCAGGGTGTAGTCACGGAAACCCGTGTTGTCGGTGGTGTAGGCGAGCAGGCGCCCGTCGTCGCTGAAAGCGCGGGCGGCGACGCTCATGAATCGTTCGCCCTTGGCGAGCTCGTTGACGTCGAGAGTGATCTCCTCGGGCGCTTCGAGGTTGCCCTTCTTGCGGCAATAGATCGGGTATTGCTTCCCCTTCTCGGTGCGGGAGTAGTAGAACCAGCCGCGGTCCCGGTAGGGGACGGTCAGGTCGGTCTCCTTGATGCGGCCGAGCATCTCGTCGTAGAGCGTCTTCCGGAATTGCTCGGTGGGCTTCATGAACGCGTCGGCGAAGGCGTTCTCCTTCTCCAGGTACGCCTTGACCTCGGGGTTCTCGCGTTCCCGCAGCCAGAAGTAGTCGTCGTTGAGCTGATCGCCGTGCAACGTCTGCATGTGTGTAACCTTCTTTACGGTCGGAGGATCGCTCGCGATCATCTGCTCCGAGGACAGGATCGCTGCGAGAAGGAGACAGCGCGTCAACAGGAGAGATCGCGACTTTCTCATCGTGTGCTCACCTCAGGCTTGCCGATCATAACCGCAGCTCGATGCCCATTTGGCAGCGGATCGATTTGCTGTTACTGTGTTTTCAACGTATCCGCTTGTGCTGCACAAGGGGGGACCGGACCGGTGAATTCCGCCTCCGCGTTCCAGGGAGGATCAGCATGAGGCCGAGAATCCTGGGAAACACTCTCTTCCTGCTTTCGGCGGCTTGGTTTACTCCGGCACCCGGGCTGCTGGCGCAGGCTCCGTTTCCATGCAACGGGCAGTTCTATCAGAGCCGCAGCTCAGCTGCCGGTATGTACGAGCTCGATGTCATCGACAGGAGCGTCACGCCGTACGTCCTGACGCCGCTCTTCGACATCGGCCGTAACGTCAACGCCCTGGGGTTCAATTCGGTCGATGGCTTCCTCTACGAGATTCCCAATCCGGTCACGGCCACCGAGGGGATCATCCGCATGGGGATGACCGGCCTCGTGGACTTGGACACCGGAACCCCGGGCGTCAATGGCGCCCCGGTCACTGGTCTGGTCGTCGGCAACGGCTACATCTCGGGCAGTTTCGACAAGCAGGGCAACTTCTTCGTTGGCAACAACGGGGGCGCAGGTTCCATCAATCGCATCACGGGGGTCACCGGCGTCAATCCCACGCCCGCTGCGACTCTCGTGCCCCAGGCGGCCGATCCGTCGCCCCCCCCGGGGTACACGGGCACCGCGACTTTCCGCTCCAACGACTTCGCCGTGAGTCCGACCGAGAGCACACCGTCCCTGACGGTCTTCTATGGAGCCTACCGGCAGGGCGCCAACCCCGTAACGCTTATTCGCGGCGTCATCACCAATCCCAGCTCGGCTACCCCGACCGCGGTCCTGGCGACGATCGCTACAGACCTCTCCCTCGCGGGGACCGTCCCCGGCTCGGCCTTCTTCGACGCATCGGGCGCCTTCTACATTTACGACAACAACGCGACCCCTGCCGCAGGGTTTTACCTCGTCGATCTGGCGACCGGGGCAACGATGAGCGTCAGCGGGGCGCCTCCGACCAGCGGCAGCGACGGCGGGTCTTGCGCATTTCCGTCGGAGACCGTCGACGTCGTCAAGGCCGCGGCTGCTCCCTCCCAGATCGACAACACCACGTGGTCGGTCGCCTATACCGTGCTCGTTGGCAACCTCTCCGCGATCTCGATTCCGAACGTCCAGGTCTCCGACGACCTCGCGCTGACGTTCGCCGCGGGAGCCCCGACGATCACGATTACAGCGGGCCCCACCGTATCGGCTGGCTCCTGCGTTGCCAACACCGTCTTCGACGGAACGAGCGACTTCCGGCTCTTGTCGGGTTCGGACAGCCTGGCCGCCGGCGCCAGCTGCACGATCACGTTCACGACCTCGATCGCATACCCCACTCCCGGCGCGGTTCCCACCGCGGCGCAGGACAACTCCGCCTACGCGAGCTCCACGTCCACGGGACCCAACCCGGGGTACACGTTCCCCAACGGGGTGCCGGTGCCGCCAGCCGATCTGCTCGCCTCGGACGTCTCCACGAACGGGAGCACTCTGCCCCCAACCGCCAACGGCGATACGCCCAGCCCAACTCCGGTCCAGTTTCTGGTTTCTGACGTCTCGATCGTGAAGACGGACGGTTCGGCGTCGGCGACTCCCGGGAGTCCGATCGTCTATACGATCACCGTCTCCAACGCGGGGCCTTCGGCGGTCGTCGGTGCCTCCGTGACGGACACGTTTCCCGCGGTGTTGTTGTCTCCCTCGTGGACGTGCGTGGCCTCGGCGGGGTCCTCGTGCGCGCAACCGGGCCCGGTCGCCGGCAACATCGCGACGACCGTGAGTCTCGCGGTGGGCGGCACGGCGACTTTCACCGTCACGGCGACGGTTTCCCCCGGCGCCACGGGCACGCTTGCGAATACGGCGTCCGTGGCGGCGCCTCCCGGCGTGACGGATCCGAATCCTGGCAACAACTCTTCGACGGACTCCGACTCGCTGGCTCCTTCGGCGGACTTGAGCGTGGTCAAGAGCGGGCCCACCGCCGTCGACCCCGGAGCCGTCGTGACCTATACGATCGTCGTCACCAACAACGGTCCGTCGGATGTCAACGGCCTGACCCTGACCGATGTGGTACCGGCGGAGCTGACGAACGTCCAATGGACCTGCACGGCGACGGGAATAGCCACCTGCGGCGTACCCAACGGCACAGGCAACGCGATCGTTCTGACCGGATCTTTGGCCGCTGGCCCCGGGAATTCCCTGACCATCGTGGTCACCGGCACGGCCGGATCCTCCGGCACGCTCGTCAATACAGCCACGGTCTCCGTGCCCCCCGGAACTACGGATCCTGCCGGGGGCAACGACTCCAGCTCCGTGACCACCGTCATCGGGGCCGCAGCGGCTGCCAATATCCCGACGCTTTCGACCAAAGCGTTGCTCGCTCTCGCGGCTTTGCTGGCCGCAATCGCACTCTGGCGGCTACGAATCGGGGACTGAGCGCTCCAGATCCTACTGGGCGGGCGCGCCCGCGGACGTGCCTTTGGCGAAGTCTCCCGCCTTGACGATCGTCATCTTGGAAGGATCCAGGTACTTGCGCATCGCGGTGAGAATCTGATCGCCGGTCAAGGAGGCCACCCTCTCTTCCAGCTTCGCGTCCCACGCGAAGGTGCGCTTCAGGAAGAGGTACGTCGCGAGCCGTCCCGAGAGCGCGGGATCCTGGGCTCGGCCGACCTGGCGTGACTGGAGCCATCCGGACTTGGCTTCCGCGATCTCCCGGGCTTCGAAGCCGTCTTTCAAGACCCGCGCGATCTCCTCCTTGACCGCCGCTTCCAGCTTCGCCTGATTCTGCGGCGCGTAGATCGCGCGTGCCGAGAAGGCGCCGGACTTGTCCAGCGGAGACGCCGAGAACGAGGAACCCACTCCGTAGGAGAGGCCTTCCTTCTGGCGGACGCGCATGGCCAGACGCGAGTTGAGGAATCCGCCTCCCAGCATGTAGTTGCCCAGAACCAGGGCCGGGAAGTCGGGATCCTCGTCGCCGATCGGGAGGTTTTGCCCCGCGACGAAGAACGCGTTGGTCTTGTCGGGCGTCTGAAGGGTCTGGGTCTCCGCCGCCACGTCGTGGAACGGTTGCGGGATCCGCGTGAACGGGTGCGGACTCTTCCAGGTGCCGAAGAGCTCGCCCGCCAGCCGGGAGATCTCCACCGGGTCGAAATCGCCGACGACGGCTAGCTCCCCATTCGACGCGCCGTAGAAGTCGCCGTAGAACTTCCTGGCCTGCTCCAGAGTCGCATCCTTGTAGCTGGCCAGGGACTCGTCGAACGTCTCGGTGTACCGCACGTCCCCCTTGGGGTACGGATCCATGTGGCGGCGAAACGCGTTCGGCCCGATGGCGTCGGGCTCGGTCTTCTCCTGCTCGATCGCCGTCAAGTTCTCCTGCTTGAGCTCGTCGAACTCCTTGCCTGGGAACACCGGGTCGCGAAGGACTTCGGCGGCGAGCGTTAAGACCGCGGGAAAGTTCTCCCGGACGGTCTCGATCCCGACGTTGGCCTGGCTGGCGGAGCCGGACACGGAGAGCCGGGCCTTCAACCGGTCCAGCTCGTCCTGGATCTGCTGGCGGGTGTGCTTGGACGTGCCGCGGATCAGCATGTCGGCCGCGAGGTCGGCCATCGTGGCCTTGCCCATCAGGCTCAATTCGTCGCCGAAGCGCAGCGTGATGTTCGCGACCACGGTTGATCCGCGAGTCTTCTTGCGCAGGAGCGCGATCTTGAGGCCGCTCGGCAGCTCCGAGCGTTGTGTGCGCGACTCGATGTTGGCCGGAGACGGATCGAACGCTTCGCCCGCGGCGACCGCGGCATCGCCCTTGTATCCCTGGACTAAGGCCGCGACGTCGGGAGGCGGCGGGATCTCGGAACGATCCGGCTTGGCCGTCGGGATGAACTGGCCCAGCGTTCGATTCGAGGGCTTCAGGTACTGATGGGCCACCCGCTGCACGTCTTCGACCGAGGCGTTGTGGATGCGGTCGCGGCTGACGAAGAAGAGCCGCCAGTCGCCCTGCCCGATGTACTCGGACATCCGCAGGCCCACCCGGTCCGCGCTGTTGAGCATCAGGTCGATGGTCTTCAGCAGCGCCGCCCGCGAACGCTCGACCTCTTCCTTCGTGATCGGCGAGGCCCCCGCGGCCTCGTCGATCGTCCGGACCATCGTGGCGCGGGCGTCTTCCGAGGGCTGGTCCATCCGCATCTCCGCGGCCAGCATGATGTAGCCGGGATCGTGAAGGTCCATGAAGTATCCGCCGACACCCGTCGCCTTCTTGGTCTCGACGAGCGCCTTGTAGAGACGGCCCGACGGCGTGTCGGAGAGGATGTCGGCCAGGAGCTCGACCGCTCCCGAGTCCGGATGCGACCCCGAGGGGACGTGGTACGCCGCCGCCAGGGACTGGACCTCGCCGACCCGGCGCAGCGTCACCTCGCGCTCGCCGTCCTGCGTCGGGTCGAGCGTGTAGAACTGCGGCAGCACCCGATGCGGCTTCGGGATCTTGCCGAAGATCCGCGCGATCGACCCGAGCGTCTTGGCCTCGTCGAACTTGCCGGCAACGAGAAGCACCGCGTTGTCCGGCTGGTAGTACATCCGGTAGAACGCTTGGAGCCGGTCGATCGGCACGTTCTCGAGATCCGCTTTCGCTCCGATCGTGGACTTGCCGTAGTTGTGCCAGAGGAACGCCGTCGAGCGCACGCGCTCATCCAGGATGCGCGACGGGTCGTTTTCGTCCTCCTCGAACTCGTTGCGGACGACCGTCATCTCGCTGTCGAGGTCTTTCTTCGCGACGAAGGAATGGACCATCCGGTCCGCCTCCAGATTCAGAGCCCACATCAAGTTCTCGTCGGTCGCCTGGAAGGTCTCGTAGTAGTTGGTGCGGTCGAACCACGTCGAGCCGTTGGGCCGCGCGCCGTGTGAGCTCAGCTCCTGGGGAATGTTCTTGTGGTTCGGCGTTCCCTTGAAGAGCATGTGCTCGAGCAGGTGCGCCATTCCGGTCTCGCCGTAGTTCTCCTGCCGCGAGCCGACCTTGTAGGTGACGTTGACGGTGATGGTGGCCTTGGTCGGATCCGGAAACAGCAGTACCGACAGCCCGTTGGAGAGCCGGTATTCGGTGATGCCTTCGACCGAGGTGAGGAGG
>JBDTXY010000117.1:0-7817 GCA_040005945.1 Acidobacteriota bacterium | reverse complement strand
ACACCGGTACCGTAGGCCGAGTCGGCAGTTCACAGTTTTCGGTTCACGGTTCTGAAAACTGAAAACTGAAAACTGAAAACTGACAACTGATCACTGGGAGCCCGATGAGGCGGCGAGTCTTCGCATTCGCAGGCTTGGCGTGCCTGGCGGCGCCGCTCTGCGCCGAGCAACTCACGCAGAAGTTCGACTACAAGCCGTCGCACGGCGTGCAGGAAATCCCGTTCAGCCTCGGGAAGGTTCGCATTCCGCGGATCGTCTTCCGCCCCGGACACCAGGCCGGGGGGCCGTTGAAGCGCTCTTCGGGAGAGTGCGCCGTGCGCGTGGAGAACGATGGGGAGACTCCGGTCTCCGTCGGGGTCGCGATCGTGGTCTCCGACGCGGACGGCAACGTCGTCGCGGCCGGCACCGGCGGCACCCGGATCGGGTGGCTGCGTCCGGGGGAGCGCGACACGAGCACCATCCGCTTTGCCTACGTCTACCGGAATTTCACCAAGGCGAAGACTTTCTTGATCACGATGGAGGTGCAGGGGAAGGAGTAGTCGTCAGTTCACAGTTCACAGTTCACAGTTCACAGTTCACAGTTGTCAGGTGAAGAACTGAAAACTCACTACTGAGGACTGACAACCATCCCCGGCACGTCGCGGCCCGCGTATCCGGTCATCTCGACGTAGGCGCGGCCGCTCAAGGGGCGGCCCCCGCGCTTGGCCTCCACGCGGCACGCCCCTTCCCAGTACGTCACGCCCGTCGATTTCTGCGTGACGAGCTCCTGGTCGGCCAGGAGCGGAGTGATCGTGGCTTCGAGCTTCAAGGAATGGACTGCCAGGGACCAGACCGCCGGATAGCTCGCGCGGGAATGCGGGGAGGTCCAGGTCGTGACGGGCGACAAGGCGACGTCGCTCCAGGCGATCGGTTGCGGCGCGCCGGAGGCGGGAACGAACGTGCCCGCCGAGAAGGCCGAGGCCCGTCCGCCGGACAGACGCATGCGATACAGCATCAGCTCCGAGCCGTCGGAGAGCTGCAGGGCGAACCAGTCCCAACCCGTCGCTCCCGATGGCAGGGCCCCGGGCCCCCACTCGTGGTCGAACCATGCCGTTCCGCGGAGGCTCCGGCTCTTTCCGCCGGACGTCCACGAGCCGACTGCGGAGAGGCGGGGGATCGAGACGTAGTGCGAATACTCGTTCTCGCCGGGCCCCTTTCGCGAGATTCCGCCGGCGCCGTGGAGGACCGGAGGCGTCTCGGGAGACAGCGTCAGCGCGAGCTCCCCCCACGGGGCGCGCGCATGCAGGCGCTGCGTGCCGCCCTGCTCAAGCGCGAGCCAGTCCTCGTTGAAAACGTCCAGCCGCCCGTCCTGCGCGCCCGCGATCCCGGGCAGGCCCAGGTGCATCTTCTCCTCGAAGGCGAACTTGCCCGCCGTCACGTCGGACCAGGCGAAGTGCGCCAGGTGCAGGTCCCGCACCCGGAAAAACGTGACCTGGAAGCCGTACGCGCGCCCGTCCCCGGAGCTCAGGTGGCCCGTCCAATACCACCACTCGATCGCCGCTTCGGCGTGCGAGCCGTGGTCGCGGGGAAAGGACACGGGACCGCCCTGCAGACCCAGAAGGGAGAAGGCCGCGAAGACGGCGATCGACGTCTTCATTCTTCCTGGAGCGCGGCTGCGGCGTCCACGGACGCGGCGATGCGGCCGGGGAGAATCCCGGCGAGCATCGACGTCGCCAGCACGAGCCCCGCGGCGCCGCACAGCGTTCCCGTGGGGATGCGGAGCGCGACCGTCCACCCGAAGGACTGCGGGTTGATGACTCCGAGCAGCAGCCACGCGAATGCCGCGCCGGCCAAGAACGCCGCGAACGTGCCGGTCAATCCCGTCAGCAACGCCTCCCACAGAATCGCTCGCAGGATCTGAGTCCCGGAGGCGCCGATCGCGCGCAGCAACCCGAAGGAACGCCGTCGTTCCACGGCGGAAGCCACGAGGGCGTTGGCGATGCCCAGCACCGCGACCGCGATCGCGATCCCCTCCAGGGCCCGCGTCACGGCGAACGTGCGGTCGAAAATCACGAGCACCTCCCGCCGCAGCTCGCGGTTGGTGGAGATGTGCACGGCGTAGCGGCCCCTCGCGGCCGTCAGGATGCGGCGGCGCAGCGCCGAAGCGTCCTGCTCCCGCGCCGCCAGGACCGCGAGGCTCGTGATGCGGGTGTCCGCGAAGAGCTTCAGATAGAGCGCGCGGTCCATCACCACCGTGCCCCGATCGTTGGAGTAGTCGCGGTACACGCCGGCCACGCGGAACGCGCGCCGTCCGGCCGGGGTGTCGAGGGTGACCGCCGCGCCGCGCGATGCCCCGAAGCGCCGCGCGAAGGGCTCGGAGATTAGGACCTCGCCGTCCTGCCGCGCCGCCAGAGCGACGCGACGGGTATCCCTCCCGTCCAGGAGCGGGACGCCCCCCGCCCGGGCCATGACCTCGAAGTCGCCGGAGGCCAGCGTGAAAGGCCGGCCCTGCGCGTCGACAGTCTCGCGCGCGCGAAACGGATCGACCCCGGCGACGCCGTCCAGATTCCTCAGGAAAGGCAGGATGTCCTCCGGCAGATCCCCGACGATGCCCGAGCGCCCGCCGGCGTCGGCCTTGATCCAGAGATCCGACCGCAGGGTCGACGCGACCCAGACGCGCACCGTCTCGCGGATCGAGGCCACGGTCACGATCATGGCCAGCGTCATCCCCAGCGCCATCGCCAGCGCGGTGACGGCGATGCCGTTGCGCGCCGCCGCGCCGCCGAAGAACCCGGCGGCCAGCCGGCCTTCGGCGTTGAGCGATCGGCCCAACATCCACCGGGGCCACGCCGCGCCGGCGCGCACCAGCAGCGGCGCCGCCAACGCCAGAGCCGCCACGACCAGGACGACGGCCGCGAAGCCGAAGAGCGGAAATCCATCCACCGCCGGCGCTCGCGAAGCCGCCAGAGCGGCGCACAGCGCGATCACCGCTCCGAGGGCGCGCCAGCCCGTGCGGCGCCGCACCACCGCTTCGATCGAACCCGGCCGCATCGCGGAGGACGGCTCCACGCGCGTGGCTTCCCACGCCGGCACCAGAGTAGCCGCCAGCGAAGCGGCGACCCCCAGGGCGGCGGTCAGCGCCATCGCGCCGCCGTAAGACGCGCCCGAGATGCGGGCCGTCGGAAGGTAGATTTGCGACACCGTCCCCGCGACCGCCGCCAACGCCCCGCGCGAGGCGAACAATCCCAGCCACTCGCCCAACGCGGTTCCCGCGACGCCGATCGCGAGTCCTTCCACCAGAAAGGCCGCGAAGATGCTCCCGCGGCCGGCCCCGACGGCGCGCAGGGTCGCGATCTCTGGGCGCCGCCGCAGCACGGCAATCGACACGGCGTTGGCGATCAAGAAGACGCCCACCAGCAGGGTGAGCGAGCCCAGCGCGTTCAGATTGAATCGGAAGGCGCGCACCATGCGGTTGGCCGTGGCCGCGGCGCGTCCCGGCGGCTCCAGCGTCAGCCCCGCCGGGAGCCGGCGAACGATCTCCCGCGCCGTCTCCGGGCGCGAGACGCCCGGGTCCAGCACGATGTCGACCCGATCGACCCGCCCGCGCTTGCCCAGGAGTCTCTGCGCGGTGAAGAGATCGGTCACGAGGATGTCGCCTCCCCAGGCGCGCGCGACGCCGGACAGCTCCAGGATCCCTCCCACCGTCACCCGTTGCGGGGTCCCGCCCGCGAGGATCCGGAGCGGGTTGCCGACGGAAAGGCGATGGCGCGCGGCGAACGGAACGGCCACGAACACTGCATCGCGGTCCAGTAGCGAGGCCCGCGAGGCCATCGCGGAGGGAGCGATCAAGCGGAGATCCCGGACGGCGGCGTCGCCGCCCCAGTCGATCCCCAGAACCTGCACGACCTCCTGGCTCCCGTCGTCGACGACCGCGGTGCCGGTGACCGCGGGCGCGAAGGAGCCCAGGCGCCAGAGAAACGCCAGCGCGCCGAGATCCTCCAGCCGGACGCCCGCGATGCCGGTGACCACGAAATCCGTGCGTCCCGAGACGGCCGAGGCGGCCTCCGCGAACGACGCGGTGACGCTGCGGTTGGCGTGGTGGATCGCCGCCCCGGCCGCCACCCCGATCGCGACGCCCGCGATCGGTAGGACGACGCGGGCCGGGCGCCGCCGGGCGGGGCCGGTGATCAACGCGCGAAAGATCAGCCAGAATCCCTTCATGGAGCGTCCGAGATCTTGCCGTCCGTGACGCGTAGCGTGCGATCCGCGCGGACGGCGGCCGCGGCGGAGTGCGTGGCCAGGATCAGCGTCACGCCGCGTTCCCTCCGCACCTCGTCCAGCAGGCGCAGGACTTCTTCGCCGTTGCGGCTGTCCAGATTCCCGGTGGGCTCGTCGGCCAGGAGCAGCCTGGCTCCCGTCGAGAGCGCTCGGGCGATCGCGACCCGCTGCATTTCTCCGCCGGAGAGCTCGTACGGGTGCGCGGGCGCGCGAGACAGCAAGCCCACGCGGTCGAGCAGCTCGCGCGCCCGCTCGGACGCGCCCGCGCCGCCGTCCAGCCGGCGCGGCAGCTCCACGTTCTCTTGAACCGTCAGGTGCGGCAGCAAGTTGAAGAACTGAAATACCATGCCGACCTCGCGGCGGCGGTAGAGCACCAGCTCGCGCTCCGCGAGACTTCCGATGTCGCGGCCGCCCACCGAGATCTGGCCGGCCGTGGGGCGGTCGATGCCTCCGAGCAGGTGCAGGAGGGTCGACTTCCCGCTGCCCGATTCTCCGACCAGACCCAGGAACTGGCCGGCCGGCACGTCCAGGTCCAGCCGGTCCAGGGCCCGTATGGCCTGCGCCCCCGCGTAGACTTTCATGAGTCCTCGGCAGGAAACGGCGGGGGCAGCGGATGCCGGCGGCACGATGGGAGAATACCCGAGAGAATTTCCGAGACACGCGCAACGAAGAACCGACGATCGTGAATCCGCTGCTTCCCCTGCGACGCGCCTTCCAGCAGCGCGCGCTCGTCCTCGCCCTGGTGCGCCGGGAGCTCTCGGCGCGCTACCGGGGAGGCGCACTGGGATTTCTCTGGTCCTTTCTGAATCCTCTTCTGCTGCTGTTGGTGTACACGACGGTGTTTCGGTTCGTCTTTTCCCCGCGGGCGGACGTGCGCCCGTACGCGTTGTTTCTCTTCGGCGGCGTGCTGGTCTGGGGCTTTGCGTCATCCGCTCTGCTGGATTCGGTCGAAACCTTTCGGGCCAACGGTTCCCTGCTGCGCAAGACCACCGTCGCTCCGGAAGTCTTTCCCGCCGCCGCCGTGGGGGCGCGCCTGGCGCACCTGCTGCTCGCGCTTCCCGTGTTGGGAGCGGCGATCGCGATCGCGGCGCTCTGGGGGAAGGTGCGGCTGAGCTCGGCGCTGCTGGAGTTTCCGATCGTTCTGGCGCTGATGGTCCTGGCCGTTTTCGGCGCGTCGTTGGCGTGTTCGGCCCTGGCCGTCCACTTCGGCGACGTCCGCGACATCGTCGCCAACCTGCTGACGCTGGGCTTCTTCGTGACGCCGATCCTGTATCCCGTCGAGGCCGTCCCGGAGCGATGGCGGTGGCTCCTGCGCTGGAATCCGTGGGCCGCTTTCTTTTCGGGCCTGCAGGACACGCTCTTCTTCTTCCGCCCCGTCCCCGCCGCGGACTGGGTGCAGATGGGAGCCGTGACCGCGATCTTCCTGGTCCTGGGCGGATCGGTGTTCGAGCGGCTTCGGGATTCGCTGGCGGAGGAGGCATGAGCGCGCCGGAGCCGTCGGTCTCGGTGCGCGGCGTGTCGAAGGTGTACCGGCGCTACGCCCGCCGCGCGCACGGAACGCTCAAGTCGGCGTTGCTGGCCCGGTCGCGGGGCCGGGTCGAAGACGGCGTCGCGGCGCTCTCCGAGGTCTCCTTCGACGTCGCGCCGGGCGAAACGGTCGGCGTCATCGGCGCCAACGGCTCCGGAAAATCGACACTCTTGAAGCTGTTGGCCGGAAACGTGCGCCCGACGCGCGGCACCATCGAGGTCCGGGGGAGATGCGCCGCCCTCCTCGAGCTGGGGGCGGGCTTTCATCCCGAGATCTCGGGCCGCGAGAACGTCGAGATCACCGGGCTGCTGCTGGGAATGACCCGCAAGGGCATCGCCGCCCGCTACGACGAGATCGTGGAGTTTGCGGGCATCGAAGAGTTCCTGGACGCCCCCGTCAAGACCTACTCCTCGGGGATGGCCGTGCGCCTGGGCTTCGCGATCGCCGCGGCCAGCGATCCGGACATCTTCCTGGTGGACGAGGTCCTCGCGGTGGGCGACGAAGCGTTCGCGCATCGCGCGCTGGAGAAGTTCTCGGAATTCGAGCGCGCCGGCAAGACGCTGATCTTCGTGTCCCACGACCTGACGCTGGTCACGCAACGCTGCCGCCGGGCGATCTGGTTGGACGGCGGGCGCGTGGCCGCGGACGGGCCGGCCGCCGCCACGGTGGCGCAATACCGCGAACGCGTGGCCGCGGACGAGGGGCAGCGGCGGCTGCAGGAGTCCGGCGAGGGGCGCCGCATCGGCTCGGGCGCCGCTTCCATCGAAGGCGTGCGATTGCTGGACGCCGGCGGCCGCGCGACCGGCCGGCTGCGCGCCGGGGATTCGGCGATCCTGGAGATGACCGTGCAGGCCGGGCAGCCGCTCTCGGACTTCGTGTTCGGGTTTCAGATTTCGACCGTCGCGGGCACCCCCGTGCTCGGTGTGAACACGTCCAACGACGGCCTGGTGCCCGAAACGTTCTCGGGCCATGCCGTCGTTCAGCTGGCGATTCCGTCCGTGGACTTGACAGCCGGAGTCTACGTGCTGGATACCGCCGTGCACGCGGTCGGAGGCGCTCCCTACGATTACCGGCGGGACGTGCTGCGCTTCGAGGTGACGTCGGAGTTCGCCGCGGCCGGGACGTGGAGCCCTCCGCGCCGCTGGCGTTTCTCGGGCGGAATCCGTTGGGGCGGATCGGGTTCGGCCTAGGGGGTCGGCTCCGCGCGGAACCGGACTTCGTAGAGACCGTATTGCGGTCCCCGGACGGGGAACAGGCGGTCGAATGCATCGTCGAAAGGGGAGCGAGGCAGCGGCGCGCCCGGTTCGAGCCCGTTGGCGAAGACCTCGGCGCGCCACACGACCGCGGTGCGGCTTCCGGATCGCTCGAGCTCCTGGATCATCCCGGTCTGGATGGCCCGAGAGTCCTGCACCCCCGGGTCGTACTGGTACCAGCGCGTGTAGGGAAGCCGGGCGGACAGGACGAACAGGAGCACGGGATCCTGATCCGTCGACGCTTGGCTCGACGCCACGGCCACGAACCGGCTGGCGGGGTCCGCCTGCCGATCCGCTTCGCTGACGGCCCGGACCGCGTCGGACGGAACGTCGCTGCACGGCCAGACCGACTTCCACGTCGCGCCGGGCGCGCGCAGATGACGCGTCAGCGCCGTCAGCCCGCCCTTCCAGAGCGACTCGATGGGCGCGAGCGCTCGATCCGGAGCATTCACGAAGAACGGGTAGAGGATCAGGAAGACTGCCGCCACCAGAAACCTCCCGAGCCGGCGGAGGTCTTTCCACGCCAGAGCCGCACCCGCCGCGCCCACGACCAGGAACGGGATCACGTGCGGCCGGTCGGCGCGCGCCCACAGGTAGTGCTCGAACGCGGCCGTGGCCAGGCCGAACAGCGCCGCCGCGCGCAGGGTCCAGCTCCGGCGCAGGGCGTGGCGTTCCAGCAGGACCAGCAGCGCCGCGATCGCGAAGGCCCTCGCCGAGATCAAAGTCGCGGCGCGCGCGGGCCGATCCGACCAGCGGAGCCACAGCGGCAACGCGCCGCC
>JBDTXY010000116.1:0-8131 GCA_040005945.1 Acidobacteriota bacterium | reverse complement strand
GCTTCCGGCAAGACTGCGCCGGTGGGATTCTGAAACGTGGGCATGAGGTAGATCAGGCGCGGCGCGGCGCGCGCCACCGTCTCCTTCAAACGGGACACCCATGCCGCGTCTCCGCCCACGGGAACGCTGACCAGACGCACGCCCATGCCAGCGAAGATGTCGATGGAGCCGAGGTAGGTCGGATTCTCGACGATCACGGAGTCCCCGCGCTCCACCAGGAGCGCGCCGGCCAGCCCGATCGCCTGCTGCGCGCCGTGCGTCACGAGCACCTGATCCTCGGTCGTCTTCACGCCGGCCCGGGTCAAGTGGCGGGCGATCGCCTGGCGCAGAGCCGGCAGCCCCATCGGGAGATATCCCGGGCCGCGGAGAAGCTCCCCGAGCGCGGCCGAGTCGATCGCCAGCGCTTCCTTGCGCAGCAACTCGGGCGCGGGCAGGTGCGCTCCGAGAAACTCGATCGTGCCTCCGGGCCCCTCGACCAGGCTGCGGTAGACCGGATGCCTCCGAAACGAGCCCGAGGGATCTTCCCGCAACCGCAGGCCGGGCGTGCGATCGGGGGCCGAGCGAACCCGGGTCCCGCTGCCCTGGCGGCTCTCGATCCACTGGTCCTTGCGCAGCGCGTCGTACGCGGACACGACGGAGGTGCGCGAGAGCGCCAGCCGCTCCGCTAGCTGCCGTTCCGACGGCAGCCGGGATCCGCGCGGGATCTCCCCGCGCTCGATTCCGACGCGGATGGCCTGCGCCAGCTTCCGATAGACCGCGCCCGTAGCCTCCGCCCAAGGGCCCAACGCGCTCACGAAGGCCGCAGGGGTCAGGGCACGCCTTCCTTTCAGGTCCACTTTTATAGAAGGTGGCTATTGATTCATCGGAGCCAAAGCTCCATGTTCATATCCACTTTGAGCATATCCCAAACTGGATCTCAAAAGTGGATCTATCTACAAATTCCTCTAGGAGGGACGCCATGACACTTCCCCGCCACGCCTTTTTTCACGGTCGGGTCGTTCCCTACTCGGAAGCGCGCGTCGGAGTGATGACCCACGCCCTCAACTACGGCACCGGGGTCTTCGGAGGGGTTCGCGCGTATTGGTCCGCCGCGGAAGAGGAGCTCTTCGTGTTCAGCCCGCTCGATCACTTCCGGCGTTTCCTGGATTCGGCGCGCCTGCTCGACATGCAGCTGTCCTCTACGGCTGAGGATCTGACCGAGTCCCTGGTGGCCCTGCTGCGCGCGGAGTTATACCGCGAAGATTGCTACGCGCGGCCCCTGGCTTTCTACGCGGACGAGGCGATCGGCGTACGCCTCCACAACTTGACGCCCGAGGTTTCCATCGTCGCGATCCCCTATGGCCGCTATCTCGAAAACGAAGAAGGGGTTCATGCCACGGTCTCTTCCTGGAGACGGGTCGACGACAACATGATTCCTCCCCGGGGCAAGATCACGGGTTCTTACGTCAACTCCGCGTTTGCCAAGACCGATGCCCAGCGCGCCGGTTTCGACGAGGCCCTGGTGCTCAATGCCGACGGGCACGTTTCGGAGGGCTCGGCGGAAAATTTCTTTCTCGTCCGCAACGGCACCGCGGTGACTCCTCCCGTGACGGACAACATCTTGGAGGGCGTGACGCGCCGCACGATCCTGGAGCTCCTGCGCGAGACGTTGGGCATTCCGGTGGTCGAGCGCTCGATCGACCGCACGGAGGTCACGCTGGCCGACGAGGCCTTCCTCTGCGGCACCGGAGTCCAGATCGCCGCGATCACGCGCGTCGATCACCGGCCCGTGGGCTCGGGTCAAATGGGCCCGGTCGTGTCCTCTTTGCGAGACTTGTATTTCGACATCGTGCGAGGCAAGCGAGCGGAATTTCGCCACTGGTGTCATCCCGTCTACGGGGAGGCGCTGCACACCGCGCCGGAGCACGCGATCCGCTCCGCGAACGCCCCCTGACCGTGGGGCCGGGAATCCCGAAATTAGGGGTTGCCCCGGCCGCGGAGAATCCGTTAACCTCGGATTCAGTGCCAAGTACGCATCGGTCCACGGTCGGTCTCTACTGGTGTCATCCGCTGGTCCTCCCGCAGTTCCAGGAGCGGATCGCGGAACAGGGATATCGCCTCTTCGATCGCCGCCTGGAGGCCAACCGGATCCCGGATTTCGAGAACCTCTCGGTGCCACGGGCCTCCGTGTATGTCGTCGAGGCCCACCCGCAGCTACCCGTGACCGAAGCGGTCGTCAGCGGCATTCACGCGCGCCAGCCGACGGCGCGGCTGCTCGTGCTCGCCGAGGAGTTTTTGGACCCGGCCGCCTTCGCGCTGCTCCGGCTGGGCGCCAAGGGTCTGCTGACTTATGCAGAGTCGGGGCGATCGCTGGCCCCGGCACTCCAGACCGTGGCCGAGGGCGGACTCTGGGTCGGCCGGGCGTTGCTGTCCCGGTTCGTCGACTCGGCCCTCAGCACCGTTCCCCTGCGGGTCTACGCCACGGGCTTCGAAGGCTTGACCCGCCGAGAGCGCCAGGTGCTCGAGGCCGTCCTCGACAATCTCTCCAACAAGGAAATCGCCCGCCGCCTCCAAATGTCCGAGCGCACGGCGAAGTTCCACGTCTCCAATCTCCTGGTCAAGCACGGGGTTCGGCGCCGCGCGGATCTTCTGTTCTGCGCGCTCAAGAACGCGAACCAGAGCGGACAGCGCCGGGGTCCCGGCGACGACCGTTCGTCACACGTGTCGGCCGCCTAGTCTCCCCGATAAACCCAGAGCCAAATTCTCCGTAGAGACCTCCAAACTCGAAGGAGGTCCCATGAGAAGGCATCCCTTCCTCGTCCTCGGCGTTTGGGCCGCTGGCACCGCAGTGGTCTACGGTCAGACGCCTCCTCTGACCCTTCCGGACCCCAGTCCCAAGGCCTCGATCAGCCAGACGGTGGGCCTGACCGACATCGCAATCTCCTACCACCGGCCTGCCGTCAACAAACGCAGGATCTGGGGCGAGCTGGTTCCCTACAACGAGGTCTGGCGGGCCGGAGCCAACGAGAACACGACGATCACGTTCTCGACCCCGGCCACGGTCGGAGGCAAGACGCTGCCTGCCGGAATCTACGGGCTCCACACGCTCCCGGGCGAGAAGGAGTGGTCGGTCATGCTCAGCTCCGTCTCGGCGGCCTGGGGCAGCTTCAGCTATGACGCGAAAGAAGACGTCGTACGCTTCCCCGTGACGCCCAAGACGGTGCCCGACTTCGAGGAGCGTCTGGAATACCGGTTCGAAGACCCGACCGACACGTCCGTCACCGTCGTCCTGAACTGGGAGAAGCTGCAGGTGTCCTTCCCGGTCACGGTGGACACCAACGCGGTCGTGCTCGAGAGCCTGAAGACCCAGCTGCGCGGACTGCCCCGGTTTTCCTGGCAGGGCTGGAATCAGGCCGCGCAATGGTCCCTGCGCAACGGCGTCGCTCTGGATCAGGGACTCGCCTGGGTCGATCGATCCATCGGTCTCCAGGCCAACTTCCCGAACCTCCAGACCAGGGCGGCGCTCCTCGAAAAGAAGGGCGACACGAAGAGCGTAGCCGAGCTGCGCGCCCGCGCGATGAAGCTGGCGACCGAAAACGACCTCAACAACTACGGTTACCAGCTGCTGGGCCAGAAGAAAAACGACGAAGCCCTGGCGATCTTCCGAAAGAACGTCAAGGACCATCCCGAGTCCTGGAACACGTACGACAGTCTGGGCGAAGCTCTGGCCGCGACCGGAGACAAGAAGGCCGCGCTGGAGAACTACACGAAGGCTTTGTCGATGACGACCGATCCGGTGCAGAAGAAACGGATCAACGACGTCATCGCCAAGCTCAAGGCCTAGGGATCGCTCTCAGACCTTTCGCTTCAGGAGCGCGCGCGTCCAGAGATGGACGCCGTAGGCGGCCATCCCAAGCGCCACGACGCCCAGGAAGCTCGGCCCCAGTGCGGTGTGGGAGAACGCGCTCAGGGCGCCGCCCAGCGTGCGGACGCGGTCCGGATTGAGCTCCTCCGCCGCGCGCACCAGGAAAAACCCCAGCACGCACAGGACCGTGCCGCGCGCCACGAGCCCGAAGCGGGCGATCAATTCCAGCCCGCGCGCCAGCCGGCGGGGCAGGAGCTTGCGCGAGAGATCCAATCGGCCACGCAGGCCCTGGTAAACCTCCCAGAGGCCCCCCACGATCACGGCCGACCCCACGATCTCCAGGAACGTGGCTCCCCACGAGGCGCGCAGCAGCCACGAGATTCCCTCGTGCTCGAGCGATGCGCCGCGGTTTCCCAGGTGAAGGAGCAGCCGCGCGGATGTCCAGACGAGCACCGCGTATCCGATGGCGTTGGCGGCGAGCCCCACCCGAGCCACGATGCCCTTGCCGCCGCGGATCGCTTCGACGGCGTGCGATGCGGCGATCCCGGCGACGCCCAGGATCACGGCCCCCAGGAGCACGACTCCGTAGCGCTGCTCCATCAGGAAACGCAATGCTCCCGGCACCCCTTCGTCGCGATTGCGCGCTCCCAGCCACGCGATACGCGCCGAGACCACGCCAATCGCGACGTAAACCAGCCCAATGGCCAGGAGGCCGAATCGGATGAGCGCGTTTCGCACGGTCCCATGATTCCACGGCGCAGTCCGAGCGGAGGGATTCTTTGGGTTAGACTCCCGCGACCCTTTACGGGGCCAGAAAGGAATCCGAAGATGAAGAAGATGTGCCTGCTTCTCTCGGTGGCGCTGGCGGCGCTCGTTGCTGCGGCACCCGCCTCGGCCGACGAGAAAAAACCCACTGCTCCGAGCGAGCCGGAGAAGAAGAGCGAGTCCAAGATGACCAAGACGCCGAGCGGCCTCCAGTACGAAGACACCAAGGTCGGCACGGGCGAGTCGCCCAAGTCGGGCCAGACCTGCGTCATGCACTACACGGGCTGGCTGTGGGAGGGGGGCGCCAAGGGAAAGAAGTTCGACAGCTCGCTCGACCGCGGAACGCCGTTTGAGTTCCCGATCGGCCGGGGGCGGGTCATCAAGGGCTGGGACGAAGGGGTCGCGTCGATGAAGGTCGGGGGCAAGAGGACGCTGATCATTCCGCCCGAGCTCGGGTATGGCGCGCGCGGGGCCGGGGGCGCGATACCCCCCAACGCGACGCTGCTTTTCGAAGTCGAGCTGCTCGGGATCAAGTAATCCCGGCAGGCGAGTGGACAAACTAGGCGGAAGCGCCCACGCGCTTCCGCCTTTTTTTGTCATGCCGGCGGCTCAGCGAGCTAGCGCGCGATCCGGTCAAATCATTTGCCTTCAATAACCTACGTAGACTCCGATCGCTCGGGACCCTCGGGCACGGAAGCTGCAAAACTTTCTCGACCGACAAGTGCAGATCACGTGTTTCTCAGACACGGGGTGTGGGCGCAAGCCTGCTCCCGTCGCGATGCAGCCGATCCGAAACGTCGGCGTAAGGCCGGAGAGCCGGGCGTGACCACAGCGCCGTTTCTCTCCCGGCATCTGGGCGATTACCTGTTGATCGCCCACCTCTCCGAGGACGCTTTGGGCTCCGTGTTCCGCGCCCTGTACGCCGCCGATGAGCGCCGGTTCGTCCGGCTGCGGATCCTCCGGTCCGACGAGCTGCCCGCCGAGGCCATCGAGAAGGCGATTCGCGAAAGTGATTCCCGCGGCGCCTCGCTGGCCCATGCCGCGATCGTGGATCGGCCGCACCTGGACGTGGTGGAGGGCATTCCCTTCCTGACCTGGGACGAGACCTCGGGTTGGACTCTGGACACGATGCTCGCCCGCGTCCGCGCGTTCGGGATTCGCATCCCGGCGGAATACGCACTCCTGATCGCCGAGCGGATCGCCGCGGCGTTGGAGCACGCGCACCGGACGACGCTCTCCGGCGGTCCCGCACATCACGGGCTGCTCTGGCCCGGGTTCGTATCGATCTCCCATGACGCTGCCGTGCGCGTGGGCGGATTCGGGCTCTCCGAGGGAGTCCTTCCCTCGCTGGACAAACCGCGCATGAAAGCCGAGATCGCTCCGTACCTCGCACCCGAGGTCCGCGCCGGCGCTCCGCCCGATGCGGCTTCGGACGTTTACGCGCTGGGGGCCATTCTGGGCGAGCTGCTGACGGGAAGACGGCCGTCCGTGGACATGCCCTCGTTGGAACTGCGCGCGGGAGATCCGCGCTCCGAAGAGCTCGGCGCTTTTCTGGATCGATGCCTGGCCCCGGCCGAAGATCGGTTCTCCTCGGCCGTCGACGCGCACCGCGAGATCCAGCGCATGGTCACCGGAAATCCCTTCTCCCTCTACACGGCCAATCTCGCGCTCTTCCTCTACAAGCTCTTGAACCCCGAGAGCCAGCTCGCCGCCGCATCCTCGGGCTGGGAATCGACCAATCCCGTGGCGCTCAACGCGACGGCTCCGGCTCCCGCCGCGTCCGCCGCCGAACCGCTTGGGCGTGCCGACCAGCCGTCTCCGACCCCGGCCGAGGAAACGCCGCTCGCATCCGCGGCCGCCTCCCTGGAAGACGCGGCCGAGCCCCTGATCGCCATCACCCAGCCCGTCGCGGGAGCGCCCGAGACTCATGACGTTGAGCCTCGGGTCGTCTTCGCGTCGGGTCCGGATGACACCATCGCGACGTCCGACGCTCTGCGGGAAGCGACGCCGGCGCCGGTCACGACTCCGGAAGAGGCCGCGAGCCTCGCCGCGCTCCTGGAACAGACCGCGTCCCCGCGCCGAATCCCGGAAGAGTCCGAGACGCCGAGCCTGCCGCCGGATGGGGCCGCGATTCCGGATGGCGACGGCCCGACGGACATCGACGCTTGGGAGGACCGGCCCTCCCCGCCTCCGCACGGGTGGTCCACAGCGTTGACCAGACCAGCCAGCGCGTTGGCGGCTGCGGCGGGCCTGACGCTCGCCGCGTTTCTCATCGTCAGCCAGTTTCCCGGAGAGAGGGCCGCGTCTGCGCCGCCTCCCCGAAAGCTCGCTCGCATTCCCGCCGCGCCGGCTCCCGCCGACAAACAACCGATGCCCCCGGCCCCCCCTTCGCCGAACATCGCGGACGCCTCGGTCCCGCAGCCGGAAAAGGCGGTCGGCGAACCTCCACCGCCTCAAACCGCGGTCGCCGCCGCCCCGGAGCCGCCGATCGCAGTGGCTGCGGCGGCCCCGGTGTCCGTCGTGTTGTCCGCCTCGACAGGAAGATTCCAGACCGCGGCCGCGCGGCCCGATCGCCTCGCCAAGCCGAGCAAGCCCATGCCGGCCGGATCTCGCCAGCCCGCCGAGGATCTTCGACTGCGCGCGGCGCTGTCCCGGATCGAGGCGGATCGCTTGAACGCCAAGGAGTCCGCCGCGGAGCTCTTCGGGCAGGGACGCCACAGCGAAGAGGAGGGGGAGCTGTTGCTGCGCCGACGCGACTACGAAGCGGCCGAGCTCGCCTTCAGCCGCGCGGCGCGGCTGTTCCAGCAGGCGCAGGAAATCTCCTGGGAAAAGCGTCTGGGCCAGACGAATCTCTCTTCCGGGCAGTAGAGACCTCCCCCGGCACGGCCCACCACGGTAGGATTGCCGGCCGGTGGGACATCACAGGATCCAGCCCGCGCGCAGGAAGCCGGGCATCGTTCCGACCGACCTCCCGGGGCCCCACCCATCGGACGCACCCGCGACCGGCGGAGCTTCCCGCACGATCCGCGGACGGGCTCTCATCTTTTGGGACCCGAAGTTTCCCGGCAAGAAGCGCGACGCGATCGATACGGACCAAATCACCCCCGCCGCCGATTGCGTTTCCGAGAGCCTCGAAACGCTCGATGAACGCTGGAAGGCGGGCGCCTTCCGGTACCTGATGCCCGATTTCCGGCGCCGCGTTCACGGAGGCGAGAACTTCCTGATCGCGGGCGAGCGGTTTGCGATCGGCTCTTCGCGCGAGATGAGCCCGGCGGGCCTGAAGGGCGTGGCCGAGGAAAAAGGGCTCGAGCTCGTCGTCGTGTGCGGCAACGGGATTGGGGACATCTTCCGGCGCAACGCCTTCAACCTGGGACTCCACGTCGTCCAGTGTCCAGAGGCGGTCGCGGACGCGCGGGACGGGGACGCGTTCGCATTCGATCCGGCGTCGCGCCGCCTGACCAACCAGACACAGGGGAAGAGCTACGAGCCCGTTCCGCTGTCGCCCAAGGAGGAGGAGATCCG
>JBDTXY010000115.1:0-8197 GCA_040005945.1 Acidobacteriota bacterium | reverse complement strand
ACGATCGAGACCATGGCGATGACCGTCGCCACGCCGACGACGATGCCCAGGACCGTCAAGCCGGCGCGCAGCTTGTGGGCGCGCACGGCAAGCATCGCGAACCGAAGGTTTTCGCCGAAGCCGCGCCGGAGGTGCTGGAAGAGAGAGGACATGGGAAGTTTTCAGTCTTCAGTCATCAGTTCCAAACTGAGAACTGATCACTGACAACTGACAACTACTCATAGCGCAGCGCTTCGATCGGATCCAAACGCGAGGCCTTCACGGCGGGATAGAGGCCGAAGAAGATTCCCACGGATATGGAGACGAGAAGGCCGACGAAGATGACCCAGATCGGGGTCTCCGCCGGGAGCGCCTCGAACGCGGCCTTGACCGCCGCCGGAACGGCGATCCCCACGATGACTCCGATCACGCCGCCGAGCAGGGACAGCGTCGTGGCCTCGGTCAAGAACTGGAGAACGATGTCGCGCCGAAAGGCGCCCACGGCCTTGCGCACGCCGATCTCGCGGGTGCGCTCGGTGACCGAAACCAGCATGATGTTCATGACCCCGACGCCCCCGATCAGGAGCGAGATGAAGGCGATGAAGATCATCCCCACCGTGATCCCGCGCGTGATCCCCTGAAAGCTCTCGATCATCTTGTCCGGGGTGAAGATCGCGAAGTCGTTGGGCTTGTCGAACCGCACGTGCCGGCGCGCGCGCAGGACCGCGACGCCCTTCTCGGTGATCAGTGCCACCTGGTCCGGCCGGTACGGCACGGTCGCGATGTGGATCGTGTCCCCGTGGCTGTTCTTGATGAAGGGGAAGATCCGGTCGAAGGACGTGATCGGGATGAGGAACCAGTTGTTGTTGGATCCCCCCATGAAGCCCGGCTTGTTCTCGAGCACGCCGACCACGATGAACTTTCGGCCGTTCATCTCGACGGTCTTGTTGAGCGGGTCCTCGCTCGGGAACAGCACCTTCCGAACGTCCTGCCCGATGATGACCACGTCGCTTCCGTGCTCGATGTCGGCCTCGGTTAAGAATCGCCCGTAGTCGATGAAGTGGTTGTTCGCGACGCTGTAGTCCGGCGTCACGCCGGCCACGGTGGGCGTCGTGGTCTCGTTGCCGCGGTACTTGACGCTGACCGAGGTGTTCCAGAGGTATCGCTCCGGCGAGACCGCGCGCATCTCCGGGATCTGCCCCTTGAGCGCGAGCGCGTCCTCGTAGGTCAGGTCCTTGCGGTTGCGCTCTTCGTCTGGCTGGTGGCCCGGGCCGAACCGCTGCTCGAACTTCTGGAACTGCACCAGCGTGGCGCCGAAACTCTGAAAGCTCCGGATCATGTTGTTGTTGAAGCCCGTGACGATCGAGACCATCGCGATCACGGTCGCGACACCGACGACGATGCCCAGCACCGTCAGCGCCGCGCGCAGCTTGTGGGCGCGAACCGCGAGCATCGCGAACCGGACGTTCTCGCCGAAGCCGCGGCGCAGGTGGGAGAGGATCGAGGACATGGGAAGTTCTCAGTTTTCAGTCTTCAGTTTTCAGTTTTCAGTTTTCAGTTCCAAACTGAGAACTGATCACTGACAACTGATAACTCCTACTCATACCTCAGCGCTTCGACCGGCGGCAGCTTGCTCGCCTGGGAGGATGGGATCCACCCCGCCATGAGCCCCGTGACCGTGGCCACCGCGACGCCGAGCAGGATGAAGGACAGCCGGACCTGAGCCGGAAAGACCGTGTTGACGGCCAGCGCGATCGCGGACCCCAGGATCACCCCGATCACGCCACCGATGGAGGACAGCATGGCGGCCTCCAGCAGGAACTGCCGGCGGATGTCCTTGCGCCGGGCGCCCAGGGCGCGGCGCACGCCGATCTCCTTGGTTCGCTCGACGACCGAGACGAACATGATGTTGGCGATGACGATCGCGCCGACCACCAGCGAGATGCCCGAGATCAGGATCATCAGCAGGAACGCTCCCGCCGAGATCGTGCGCCACAGGGTCTGGAGCAGCTCCGCCGTCACCAGCCCGAACGGATCTTCCTTGTCGAACTTGGTCTTGCGCAGCGCCCGCAGGATCGTGCGCACCTCGTCGGTCGTGGCCGTGACGGCCTCGACGCCGCCCTTGGGCTTGATGAAGATGCCGATGTCCTCGGAGGGCGCGATGTGCTTCTTGAAGAGCGTCAGCGGCACGTAGACGACGCTGTCCTGGCTCTGTCCCATCACGTTGCCCTGCTTGGAGAGCGCACCGATGATCTTGACCGGATAGCCGTCGATCTTCATGACCCGGCCAATCGGATCCATGTTGGGAAAGAGCTGGTCCTGCACGTCCCACCCGATGACCGCGACCGCCGCGGCGTGGTCGTACTCGGTCTCGGTGAAGTAGCGGCCGTTGACGATGTCGAAGCTCATGGCCTCGCCCATGTTCGTCGTGTGGCCCTGGATCTCGACGTCGGCGAGCTTGCGATCCTCGTACTTGACCGGGCGCTGGCGTTCCCCGCGCGCGCCCACCTGGGAGCAGAGCCGGCACTCGCGGCGCACGATTTCCATGTCGGTCATCGTGAGGCTGCGGCGCTTCATTGCCAGGAGCCACTCTTCGCGGCTGGTGATGATCCCGTACTTGTCGAAGATGACGATGTCGGGATTCAGCCCGATCACCTTGTCCTTGACGTAGGAGTTGAGACCCGAGATTACGGACACGACGGCGACGACGGTCGCGACACCGATGATGACCCCGAGCAGGGTCAGGAAGGCGCGCAGCTTGTTGCGCGTCAGGGCCGAGGAGGAGACGCGAAACAGCTCCGCGGTCGTCATGCTTTCTTCGAACCGCCTTTTTTCTCCTCCGTGTCCTTCTCGATGATGACCTTGTCGCCTTCCTTGACCTGACGCAGCACCTTGAAGGGTCCCGTCACGATGCTCTGCCCCACCGCGGGGCCCGTCTTGACCTCGATCATCAGCTCGCCGGCGATTCCCGTATCGACCTTGTCGAATTCGAGCTTGCCGTCCTTGACGACGTAGACCCCCTCCTCGGTTTCCGGCCGGGAGCCGGCGGTCTTCGTCTTCTCCTTGGTCGGCGCGTCGCGGACGACGAGCGCCTGGATGGGAATTGCGGTGGCGCCCTCGCGCCGGCCGGTCACGATATCCGCGGTGACGGAGAAGCCGGGGCGGATCGTGTCCGGCGGGTTGTCGACCCGGATCTTGACCTTGAAGTTGATCGCCTCGGAGTTCGCGGTCAGCGTCAGCAGGTCCGGGTCGTTCTTGGCGATGGGCGAGGAGCCGACCTCCGTGACCGTGCCCTCGAATTTCCGGTTCGGATAAGCGTCGATCGCGAGCGAGGCCTTCTGCCCGATCTTGACCTGTGGCACCGAAGTCTCGTCGACCATCATCACGGCCTCGACCTCGGCCATGTCGGAGATGGTCAGCAGCTGCGTTCCCGCGTTGTTCATCGTCCCGATCACGGTGACCTCGCCCTCCTTGATCGGGAGGAAGGTCACGATGCCTTCCAGCGGCGCCGTCACGGTGGTCTTGGACAGCGAGTCGCGGCTGGCCGTCAGCTCCGCCCCGGTCGAGCGCATGCGCTGCTCGGTGGCCGCGAGATTCGCGTTGGCGGTGTCGAGGTTGGACTGGGCCTTCTGCCGGTCCGCCTCCGAGAGGATCTTGCCCTGGAAGTTCTGGTTCGCTCGCTCGTAGTCGAACTTGGCCTGCGCCGCGGTCGACTTGGCGGCGTCGAGGTCGTGCCGCATCGCCTCGAGGCTCGCTTCCCGTCCCTGGGCCTGCGCCGCGAGCTGGGCGCGGTCGATCTGGAGCAGGAGAGCGCCTTTCTTGACGTGATCGCCTTCCTTGACCGCCAGGTTGACGATTTGCCCCATCACCAGGGCGGACATGTCCACCTTGCGCCGCGCCTGGATCTTTCCGTTGGCGGTGACCTTCGAGACCAAATCGATCTTCTCGACCTTGGCCACGGTGACCCGGGGAACGTTCTTGTCCCGCCCCCGGATGAACGCGGTGAGGACGCCGATGACGACGATGGCCGCCAACACCGAAAGGATGATTTTGGTTCTCTTCGACATCAGCTCAATCCTCCCGCCCCGAGCCCGCCCGAGCGGCTTTTCAGCGTATCTTCTTCTACGAAAGGGAGCTCCGAAAGTTCAATGGGCGTGAAGGCCATTGAAAAGGCGGAGTTTTTTCGCTAGCCTTCCGCCCCCTGCGCCCATAGCTCAATTGGATAGAGCGTCTGACTACGGATCAGGAGGTTGGGGGTTCAACTCCCTCTGGGCGCACCAGATTTCCCTGATATAGCTTCCCCGACATGGGCTTTTCCCCAGACGACGAGCACTTCATGCGCGAGGCCCTGGCTTTCGCCCGGATCTCCTACGCCGAGCAGGAGGTGCCGATCGGGGCCGTTGTGGTGCGCGCGGGAAAAATGGTCGGCCGCGGCCGCAACCGCCGGGAGCGCCTGCGGGATCCCACCCATCACGCCGAGATCGAGGCGATCCGGGAGGCCGCGCAGGACACGGGCAGCTGGCGGCTTCCGGATGCGACCCTCTACGCCACCGTGGAGCCCTGCCCCATGTGTGCCGGCGCGGCGGTCAATGCCCGGATCGCGCGCATCGTCTACGGGTGCGCGGACCCCAAGGCCGGCTATTGCGGCACGCTGGGCAACATCCCCCAGGACCCGCGTCTGAACCACCGCTGTGCCGTCGAAGGGGGACTGCTGGGGGATGAGTCGGCGGAGCTGCTGCGACAGTTTTTTCGGGCGAAACGTTCCAATGGCGGAGAGGGTGGGATTTGAACCCACGAAGCCCTTTCGGGCTTACCGGTTTTCGAGACCGGCCTGATCAACCACTCCAGCACCTCTCCGGGCGGTTGGGAGGGCGCATGCTAGCCGATTCGAACAGACTTGTCAGCGCGGGGATAAATTCCGGGTGACTGTTCCATGCGAGTAAGCGCCGCGCTGCGCGCGACGCTGCCTACTGCCCGGGGTCTTCCTGGAGACGGCGCATCCTAGCCAATTCGTGTCCCCAAAGTCTCAGCCGGCCCAAACCGCCCGTTCCATAATCCGTAATAATCCGGTGACTCCATGCCCAACGCGATCGAGCTGACCAACGTCACGAAGGCCTTCGGCCGCTTCAAGGCCGTCGACGGGCTTTCCCTCCAGGTCCCCCGGGGGTCGATGATCGGCCTGGTGGGTCCCAACGGCGCCGGCAAGACCACGACGCTGCGGATGATCATGAACATCACGGCGCCGGATTCCGGCGAGATCCGCATCCTGGGCCATCCGATGGACCGCGCGATGCAGAACCGGATCGGCTACCTGCCCGAGGAGCGCGGGCTGTACCGGAAGATGCGCGTCATCGATCATCTCTACTTCCTGGCGGCGATCAAGGAAGTCTCCCGCGACGTCGCCAAGGAGCGCATCGCGAGCTGGCTCGACAAGATGGAGCTGCGGCCCTGGCTGCGCAAGAAGGTCGATGAGCTGTCCAAGGGCATGCAGCAGAAGGTGCAGTTCATCGCCACGATCGTCCACGATCCGGAGATCCTGATTCTGGACGAGCCGTTCTCCGGATTGGATCCGATCAACGTCGCGCTCATGCGCGACTACTTCCTGGATTTTCGGGCCAAGGGCAAGACGATCATCTTCTGCACCCACGTTCTGGAGCAGGCCGAGAAGCTATGCGACGAGATCGCCCTGATGGCGAAGTCCAAGAAGATCCTGGAAGGCACGCTCGGGGATCTCAAGCGACGGTTTTCGCAGAATCTCATCCGCATTTCGGTCGCCGCGCGGTCCCACGAGGTCGCGGCGCTGCCCGGCGTGGCCTCGTCCGTGCCGGTCAATGGCGGTTACGTGATCTCGCTCGTACCCGGAACCGACGAAAACGCGTTTCTCAAGCGCACGCTCGAGAGTTACCGCGTCGAGGCATTTTCGCGGAAAGAGCCGGAGCTCGAAGAGATCTACCTCCAGGCGATCCGGGAGGCGGGGCTGGAAGAGACCCGGACGATCGAGTGATGACCCGATGAATTGGAAGAAGACGTTTGCCGTCATCCGCCGCGAATACGTGGAACGCGTTCGCACGAAGGCGTTCTGGATCGGAACCGCGATCATCCCGGCGCTGTTTCTGGGATACGCGGCCGTCACCGTGGCCACCTCGCGAAAAGCCGGCGGGGAACGCAAGCTCGCGGTCGTGGATACGACCGGCAGGCTCTACGCCCCGCTCGCGGCCGACCTGCAGGCCCGCGAGGCGGAGGAGAGGAAGAACTCCAGCGGCGCCTACCCGCATTGGGTGCTTCAGCCGCGGCCTCTGACGGGCGAGCTGGCCGCGACCAAGGAGGTGCTGCGCCACGAGGTGCTCGCGGAGAAGATCAACGGGTACCTGATCTTGAACGCCGGCACGATCCAGAACGGCGACGCGGAGTACTACTCGACGACGGTGTCCGAGTTCATCGCCATCACCGCCCTGCAGGAGTCTTTGAACCGCGTCCTCCTGCGGGAAAAAATCGGCTCCCGCGGTCTGCCGCCGGACCTGGCGACGGACCTGGAAAAGCGAATCGACCTCAAGACCTTCACCGTGACCGAGAAGGGCACCGCCGAGGAGAAAGGCGCGGGAATTCTCGCGGCGCTCTTCTTCCTGGTCATCCTGTACGCCACGATGTTCATGTACGGACACCAGGTGATGCGCGGCGTGCTGGAGGAGAAGACGAACCGGATCGTCGAGATCATCGTGGCCTCGGTCCGGCCGACGGAGCTGATGCTGGGCAAGATCATCGGGATCGGCCTGGTGGGCCTGACCCAGTACTTCGTGTGGTCGCTGGTCGCCATGAGTCTTTCGCTGCCCGTCATCGCGACGATCGTCTCCTCCAGCGCGATGGGGGTGCCGCGGATTCCCCCCTCGATGCTGGGCTACTTCATCCTCTATTTCATCCTGGGCTACTTCCTCTACGCCAGCATCTACACGGCGATCGCGGCGCCCTTCAACACCGACCAGGAGGCGCAGCAGCTCGCGATGATCCCGATGGTGCTCATCATCAGCGCGATGGCCGTCTTGAACGGCGTCATGGCCAATCCCTCCGGCGGCCTGGCGATCTTCTTCTCGATCTTTCCGTTCACGTCTCCGTTGATCATGTTCCTGCGCACGGCGATCTCGGAGGTTCCGTTCTGGCAGTTCGCGCTGTCCGTCGCCACGTCACTGCTGACGACGTTTGCTATTGCCTGGTTCGCCGGGCGGATCTACCGGGTCGGGATCCTGATGTACGGCAAGAAGCCGACGATCCCCGAGATCATCCGGTGGGCGCGCTACACGCCGGGCAAGGCCGCGCATCCGGCGGCGCCCGCGGCGTAGCGGCGGGTTCCCCCGTGGGTTGATGGGGCAAACTCCCTGTGTTAACTTTCCCGCCCCGTTTGGCCCATTCGTCTAACGGTTAGGACGCGGCCCTCTCAAGGCCGAAATACGGGTTCGATTCCCGTATGGGCTACCAATCCTCCGCGCCTCCAGTCGCAACCGCGTCCACGCGGCCCTCTCAAGGCGACACCTCTGAGCGCGGCGTACCGCCCGCTACTTCGGCGCTGCGACATCCATGAGGAATTCATCGACGCTCGGGAAGAACGTGAGCGGTTGCTCCTGGCCGCCCACGGACGGTTGCCAGATTCGAAGCGTCACTTTGCGGTCCGGAGGAAAATCGATCGTGACCTCCTTCACGTCCTGACCATTGACCTTGGCTCCCGATCGGAGCGTTTCCGCCTTGATTCGGCAAGTTCGTCCGTCCTTGCCCGCGAGATCGGCGAGGACGCCGTAGAGGCCCTCCTCAGAGCTCTTGTCCTTCAGGCCGCCGCCTCCCCAGAACTTGGACGCGCGATAGAGTTTGCCGTCTCGAAAGGAAACGCTCCCCGCGAAGGAGGGATCGTACGTGCCGTGTTCCCTCGCCCGGAGGTTGTATTTCCCTTCCGAAACCGACACCTGTTCCGGCGCGAACTCCTTGGACAACGCCGCCAGGGCTTCCTTTTCCGGCATCCCGAGATGCACGGCGACATGGCCGATCACCAGGTCTCCGGCGAGGACGTTGCCCCCAGCCATGCCGCCGATCGCGGCGAAAATCCAGGCGATGGACGTTTTCATGTCTGACCTCCGATTTGCTTTGAGGGTACCAGTCCCGTCATCTGCGAGACCTTCCTTGAGTGACCCAAAACGTTCGCAGGGCGCGTGGGCGGCCGAAAGCTCGAGGTCCG
>JBDTXY010000114.1:0-8207 GCA_040005945.1 Acidobacteriota bacterium | reverse complement strand
GTGTCCTACATCTACGATCGGGCGCGGCCGGCCGACGTGCCGCCGGTGGCCGGCCGCGGCGACGCCGCCCGCGGCGCGAAGCTGCTCGCCGACCGCGGCTGCTATGGGTGCCACCTCGCGGACCCCAATGCCCAGCGGGACTTGACCGGCACCTACCGCCAGTTCGGCCCGAACCTCGCCGGGATCGGCTCCAAGACCTCGCGGGACTGGATCTATCACTGGATCTTGAACCCGAAGGAGTGGAACCCCGACACCAAGATGCCCAACCTCCGCCTGACGGAGCCCGACGCGCTGGACATCGCCGAATACCTTTCGACGCTGAAGGCTCCATCCGTCCCGCAGGCCCTGGAGACGGCCCTGCCCAAGACCGACGAGAAGACGCTGGATCAGATCGCGCTCTACTTCCAGATGTCCACCAAGACGCTCTTCGACGCCAAGGCGGAGCTGGCGAAGATGGACCTGCACGGACGCGAGGTCTATGCCGGCAAGAACCTGATCGCGCACTACGGCTGCTACGCGTGCCACGCGATCCCGGGCTTCGAGGACGCCAAGCCGATCGGCACCGAGCTGACTGAGGAAGGATCGAAGGCGGTTCACCGACTCGATTTCGGCTTCATCCACCTGCCGCACACGCGGCAGGATTGGTTCCGGACCAAGCTCCATGCTCCCCGAATCTTCGACCGCGATCGCGCGCGGGGCTGGGAAGAGAAGCTCCGGATGCCGAACTTCCGATTCTCCGACCACGAGCTGGATCAGGCGGTGACGGCGGTGCTCGGATTCCAGCAGTTGAACGCCGCGCCCAGCGTCGTGCGGGGTCTGACCCCCCGGCAGGCCGCGATCGAGCGGGGCCGGCGGCTGGTCAAGGACCACAACTGCCAGGGCTGCCACGTCATCGAAGGCTTCGGGGGATCGTTTCGCTCGCTGGTCGCGGATTCGTCCCTGGCGCCGCCGATCATTCAGGGGGAAGGCGCCAAGGTTCAGAGCGACTGGCTCTTCGCGTTCCTGCGCGCGCCCAAGACGGGCCAGATCCGGCCGTGGCTGGAAGTCCACATGCCGACGTTCGGATTCACCGACCAGGAGTTGAACGACCTCACGCTGTACTTCGCCTCGCTGGACAAGTCGGCCTATCCGTTCCTGGTGCAGGACTACGTGACGAGCCAGGCGAGCTGGGCGGCGGGCAAGAGGGTCTTCGAGCTCCTGAAGTGCGCGCAATGCCACCCGCGCTCGCTGGAAGACATGAACCGGCCGGGAGTCGACCGCGCGTCGCTGGCTCCGAATCTCCAGATGGCGGCCACCCGGCTGCGGCACGATTGGATCGCCGACTGGATCCGTCGTCCGGACGAGTGGATGCCGGGCACGCGCATGCCGACCAATTTCCCGAAGGCCGACGACGGCCATCGCACATCGCCGCTGGCGGGGCTGCTGGACGCTCCCAACTTCGCCGCGGACCGGGTGGAGTTCGCCCGGCTCTTCGGCAGCGACGAGGCCGCGCGGCAATTCCTGAGCAGCCCGGAGGCCGTGACCCGAGCCCTGCGCGACTATGTCTGGTCGATCGGGTCCACGGGAGGCGCCGCCCCGGCGTCTCCGCCCGCGCCGGCAAGCAGCCAGGCCGCCGGGACGTTCGGATCCTCGCCGTCGCGCGCTCCGGCCGGCGGCGGCCCCTAGTGCCGCGCCTGGCGCTGGACGTCGTCCTCTTCTACGGAAGCCTGGTCGTCTCGCTCGCCGCGGTCGTGTTGTTTCTCTTCCTGATGCGCCGGCCGCGCGACCCGCAGCGCTGAGCTCTAGTACTCGTCGGCGAGCAGGAATTCCTTCAGCATAATCTCGCCCTTCGTCACGCCTGGTCCCAGAGCAGGTCCGGGCTCTCGAAGATGATCGTGTAGATCGTGTTCGTGCGGCCATTGCCGATCGCCAGGACGTGCTCGGTGAACGGCGGCGGATCCCCTGTCACGTGGATGCGGGCGCCGTAGAGCCTCATGACGCCTTCTTCCGACTGCCAGCGCTCCTGGACCTTCCCGATCGCGCTCAAATTCTCGATGAAGAGCTTCGCGTAGCTCGTGGCCGATTCGCGCTTGAGTCTCTGGACGTTGACGGTCAGACCCGTCCTGAACTCGCCGACGACGCCGATTTCTTCCTCGGAAATGAAGAACGAGTGGGTGTCGCCGTGCGTCTCCTCGAGGAAATGCCAACCCTTCGGCACCAGGAAGGCGGCCTTGACCGAGTCGATCGTCTTCCACGAAAACCCCTCCGGCGCGGGCGGCCGTTCTTCCCCGGCCAGCGGCGCCGCAAGCAGGAGCACGAGGAGGAAGACGGGAGGGCGGAATTCGCGGCGCATCGTCGCGCCTACGAGGAGATTAGCTGCTGGATGCGGCTGACGACCTCCGGGTCGGACCAGCTGACCGCTCCCTGCACCCGAAAGAGGACGCGGCCGCTCTTGTTCACGATGTAGGTCTCCGGGTATTGCGTGCTGCCGAACCGGTGGGCCGTCGCCGCGCCCGGGTCGTGAAAGAGGGGAATCTCGCTCGGGTTCTTCTGCACGAAGTCCTCGATGGTCTTCCAGTCCTTGTCCACGGATATGGCGAAGAGGCGGATGTCGCCGCGCTGCCGATACTTCTCCCAGAAGCGGGAGAGGGCCGGAAGCTCCTCGACGCAGGGGGGGCACCAGGTCGCCCAGAAGTGCACGATCGTGAGGCCGCCCTGGATTTTCGAGAGGTCGGTCTTCTTGCCCGCCCGATCGAAGATCGGCAGCTCGGGCGCGGCGGAAAGAAACTGCAGCGAGCCGGAAGGCGAATCGGGCGGCACCAGCGAATGGACCCAGACCGCGCCCACGGACGCCAGCACGACCGCGAACGTGAGGGTCAGGACCGAGCGGGTGGTCATGCGCCTCCGGATGTCATTCCGAGAGCCGTCATTGAGCCGCCGGGAAAGGGATCCCTCGCTGCGCTCGGGATGACACAGGGCGCCGTCCGGCGGCGGCGCCCGATGCGGCACGCGTCCTGGACGGGGCACTCGCCGCACCGGCAGAGGCTCATCCGCGGCTGACAGATGTCGAGGATGCCGATGCGGCAGAGGGCGAAGTCGAAGCGGACCGGGTCCTGCGGGTCGAACCGCAGGAGCGAATCCGTGATCTGGCGGGCCGTCTTCCAATCGGCGCTCCGGCGCCGGGTCAGGCCCAGCCGGCGCGCGATGCGATGGATGTGCGTGTCGGTGGGAATCACCAGCCGCCGGGTCGGGATCCCGGGCCACAGGCCAAAGTCGACGCGGTCCCGGCGAACCATCCAGCGCAGATAGAGGTTCCAGCGCTTGCAGGCGGAGCCCTTGGCAGGATCCGGAAAGAAGAATCGGATGGGGGAGCCTTCGGGAATCCGGCGCGTGGAGAGCACGGGCCGGTAATCGAACGCCTCGATGCGGCCCACGGCCCGGGACAAGAGGCCGGCGACGTCGGCGTCCTCCTCGCGCCGCTCGCGCTCGAAGAACGCGCGCACGGAGCCGGCGTCCGCGCGGGCCCGCGCGATCGCGAAGAGCAGGGCCGCCGCATCCCCCGCGCCGTGAAATCGGTGACGAAAGCCGCGCAGCGCGTCGCGGCGGAAGGCGCGAAAGTCCGTGATCGCATCCAGGGCGCGCGCGGGCCGCGGACCCAGCGCCGCGAGGATCCTGCCGACGCTGTGCTGAATCGTTTGCACCTGCCCGTACGCGAACGCGGACGCGATCCAGCCGGCGACCTCGCGGTCCTCGGCGGCCTCGTAGCGCGCCGGAAACACGATGGGATCCGTTCCCGCCATCTCGGGTCCGTAGAGGCGGTAGAGAGCCTCGAGGCGCTGTCCGAGCAGGTGCGCTCGCATCATGCAAGCAATACCATAGCCGGAGACTACAATCGGGCTGGTGAAGCCGCAACGGCCCAAGGAACGCGTGCTGATGGTCGGCGTCGCTCCCAAGGGCCTTCCCCGCGCCGTGGCCGAAGATCACCTCGACGAGCTGGAACGGTTGATCGACACGGCGGGAGGCCAGGTCGTGCGGCGCTTCCTCAAGGAACGCGTCGCCCCGGATCCCGCGACCTTCATCGGGAAAGGCTCGGTCCAGGAGATCGGAGGGGTCGCGCGCGAGGAGCGGTCGAGCCTGGTCGTCTTCGACGACGAGCTCTCCCCGCGCCAGGCCCGCAATCTGGAGGATGCCTGGGGAGACGGGATCCGCGTGATCGACCGCCCCGGTCTGATCCTCGACGTCTTCGCCCTGCACGCCCGGTCGCGGGAGGCCCGCACGCAGGTCGAGCTCGCCCAGCTGCAGTACTTGTTGCCCCGCTTGGCGGGCCGGTATGAGCACCTGTCGCGCCTGGGGGGCGGGATCGGAGGCCGCGGGGCCGGCGAGCAGAAACTGGAGCTCGACCGCCGCAAGATCCGCGACCGCATCGCGCGGTTACGGCGGGATCTCCAGAAGATCGAGGTGGCGCGGTTGGTCCGCCGGCGGGGCCGCCACCGGCTCGCCCAGGTCGCGGTGGCCGGATACACCAACGCCGGCAAGACGACGTTGTTCAATCGCCTGACCGAGGAGTCCGCGTTTGCAGCCGATCGTCTCTTCGCCACGCTGGACGCCCGGGCGGCCCGCGCCGCGTCGCCGGCGCTCTCGGAAGTCATCTTCGTGGACACGGTCGGCTTCGTGCGCAAGCTGCCGACCTCGCTGGTGGCGTCCTTCCGCTCGACCCTCGCGGAGATTCGCGACGCCGACCTGGTGTTGCACGTCATCGACGCGTCCTCGCCGCGGGCCGACGAGGAGGAGAAGATCGCGACCGAGACGTTCACCGAGCTGGGAGTCCCGGAGGACCGGATCCTTTCGGTCTGGACCAAGGCGGACCTGGCGGGCAACGGCGGGCGGCCGACGAGCCTCCGGGTCTCGGGGAAGACGGGGGTCGGGATGCCGGCGCTCATCGCCGCGATCCGGCGCCGGCTCAAGCCCGAAACCGAGGAGTTTCGCGTCCGCATCCCCTACACAAGCTCGCGCGCGATCGCCGCGGCGCGCGCCGCGTTTCGCGTCCTCGACGAACAGGATCGGGGTGACGGGCTCTGGATGCGGTTGGCCGGCGAGCGAAAGCATCTGCAACCCTTGATGCGCTTCATGGACGCACCGGGCAAGCGCGAGCCCTCGTGAGCGTCTTTCGCCTCGAGTCGGGCTACTCCAGGCCGAACGTCTTGACGAGGAAGACGGCCATCTGACCGCGCGCGGTGGGGTCGTCAGGGCAAAACAGGGGCGGCGAGTCCTGGCAACCGGCCGTGACTCCGCGGGCGAACAGATCCTCGATCCAATCGGCGGCGAAGTCGCCTGGATGGACGTCGTCGAATGTTCCGTCGACTGCCGCCGGCGGCGTGTATCCCGATCCGAGGGCCGTTTTGAGAAGAAACACCGCCATCTCGGCGCGCGTGACCGCCTGGTCGGGGCAGTAGCTCCCGCCGCCGCAACCCGCGGTGACACCGATCGCGCTCAACTCCTCGATCCAAGCCGCGGCGAAGTCGCCCGCGGCGACATCATCGAAGACGGTTCCCGTCCCGGGCGGCGGCTCGTGCGTGGACCCGAACTTGCTTTTCAATAGAAACACGGCCATCTGGGAACGCGTCACGGAAGCCTCGGGACAGAAAAACCCATCCAGACATCCGGCGGTGACGCCATTCCGAAACAGGACTTCCACGGAGTGGTGAAAGAGGAAGTCGGAGGGCACATCCAGGAAATCCGACAGCCAGCCGCTGGCTAGCGACGCCATGTTTCCGTTCGTCTGTGTGACGACGAGGTCGTTGAGCCTGCCCGGGGCAACTGCGGGAGAAGAGGCCGTCATCTGGCCCGCATTGAGCACGGTCACATCGGCCGCCGGAGTTCCTCCGATCGTGAGGTTCGTGCCGACGGCGAAGGCGGTGCCCGTGATCGTCAAGGCGTCTCCTCCCGCGGACGAACCGGAGGTGGGACTGAGGTCGGTAACGGTGAGCTGGTCTGGGAGGTCGACGTGCAGCGGGTGCGGGAAGGTGTATTTCTGGTAACCCGGCTTCGCGACGCCGCTGTAATAGTCGCGGTCCGCTTGAACGTAGTCCGACAGCATCTGATTGTTGCCGCACGGATCATCCGTTTCCGCGTTGAGCGAGGCGGTGTTGCCTCCGGTGCCGCTGTTGTTCCAGATGTAAGCGGGCTCGAGGTATGTGTAGTAATCCAGCTCGCCGAACTGCTCGCTGAAGTACGTGTGAAACACCGCGCCCGGACCATAGCCTTGACCCACTTGGTGCGGGGCAGGGTAGCTCGTCCAGCAGGGGTACCCCCCCGCGTCGCGCCGAATGTTGAGAACGCTGAACGTGACATTGGCTTTGTTTCCCCAGGAGGACGAGCTGATGGCGGGAAGGATGTTGTCCGTGACGACGCAGGTGCCTCCGCGCAACCAGAGGAACCACGGCACGGGCAGGGTCACGGAACCGTCGAACTCGCCAAAATTGTCGAACACCAACTCGTTGTCGTAGACCTCGAGGTGGCGCAGCCCGATCGGACCGGTGTCCGCTCCGTGTGAGCTCATTCCCGAATTGTCCAGGAGGCTGTGACGGACGACCACACGGCCGTTGCTGTCCACATCGAACGCGTTCAGATAGGCGTGAAAATCGCAGTCCTCAACGTAGAAGTTCGTGGCGCCATTCGTGTCCGCGTCACCCATCGTCGAGTCGGTCGACCAGGAAACATCCCCGTAGGAAAACTCCCATTTGAATTGAAAGGCGCCGGCCGCCTGGGAGAACACGTCGTCGAAGGAGCAGTTCCAGACCAAGCCGCGATTGGACGAGACGTAGATGGCGACGCGGGCGCTGGATGCCTGAAACCAGCAGTCGTGAATGAGCGTCTTCGGACCGGTATAGGCGTCGGCGTCGATGCCGATCGTGGCCGAGTTGCCGATCGCCGAATTGACGAACTTGATGCCCGCGATCTCGGTCGAACCGACCTGGTTTTGCGTGACTCTGATGAGCGGCGTCGCCGCGTTGTTGTTGCCGGCGCCATTGTCATAGCTGTTCACGACCGTGGTCGCGGGCTTCGTCGCGATCCACCAGAAGGTCCAAGTGCCCGATCCCCCGGTCGTCGTGATGTTCATGACGAGGGTTGAGCCGGCGTAGCTCGTGACCGTCCCCTCCATGTACGTACCGCGCGCGGACGGGAAGGATTCTTCGCCGCCGCCTCCCGGCGGGTGCGGCATCTTGGCGATCCGCAAGACTTGACCCGGACTGATGGGAAGACCGCTTCGGGTCGTCGTGAAGGTCTTGGAGCCCGTCCCGACCGCGACCATGGACTTCGTATCGCCGATGATGCGGCCCGATCCCGCGCCGATCAGCGTGATGGCCTTGGATAAGCTCACGGGAGTCGACCACGCGAACGTTCCGGCAGGGACCGTGATCGTGTCGCCACTGGAAGCCGCGTCGTGTTTGGCCTGGAGATCCACGGCAGTCCCGTCCGAGTGAAGGACGGCCGCCTGGGAGACGAGCCCACCGGACAACGCGAGCATCAGAAGGATGGACCGACCCAACCCCGCCACTCGTCTGGCCTTCATTGGACTCCTCCCATCACGGATGCGAGTGGGCCCCGGAGAATCGGCGGGATGCGGTGAGCCGCCGGGCCGAGGGACACGCACCGTCAGACGCCTCCCGGGTCTGCCACCGCGGGAAAGGATCGATTCCAGCCCAAGCCGCTCAAAAAACAAGGGGGGAATCGGCCGATTCCCCCCCTCCCAACAATGCCGGAAACTCCCACGCCGGCACTCTTCTTGACGATCTCATTATCAAGACTCATACCAGGACGGGCGGGAACGTTTCGTCTCGATTTCTCAATGACTTGCGAGCAGGGGAGGGATGCGGAACGCCAAAAGTCGCGCATGAAGTTTCTCCCAAAACGCCAAAATTTGTCGCAAGCACCTCGCCGCAATACCGGCCGGCAAAGAGGCCTGCCGCGAGTCGCCGGGCCCCGGTAGAATCCGCGCGGCTTTGAGAGGTCCGACATCCATGAACCGCGTTCGCACGGCCGCCCTGTTTCTGGCGTTGATCGCATCTCTGGGTCTGGGTTGCGGGACGAAGTCTCGCTCGAGCCAGCACGGCTCGCACGACGCCACGCCGCAACTGCCGCCGCCGACGCCGGACACGACGCCGATCGAAGCGCTGCGAACCCCGGCGGGTGTGGCGCTCAAGATCGACGCCCCAACGCCCGTGCCC
>JBDTXY010000113.1:0-8288 GCA_040005945.1 Acidobacteriota bacterium | reverse complement strand
CCCATGATGTAGTCCTCGGCGATCGGCGCGTTGAAGACGCGCGCCAGCCCGAACTCCTTCTGCATCCCCTTGGTCACGTTGAAGACGCCGCCCTTGTCGCGGTACGCCACGTCCTGCCCCCAGATGTAGGTGTCGGGGTTGCGGCGAAACTCGTCCTTGAGCGTCGCGTTCAGGGCCTGCACGAACGTCATCTCGTCGCCCGATCCGTCGGGAATGCCTTCGGGCCACTGGTCGGGCGTCCACGGCTCGGCGCGCACGAAGTCGTAGATCGTGGCGGGGTCGGGCTCCGGCGCGGCCTTGGCGGCTTCGGCGGCCTGCTCGTAGGCCTGCGCGTTCTGCGCCTCGATCGCGCGGATCTCTTCCTCGCCCAACAGCCCCGTTTCGATCAGGAGCTTGCGAAACCGCGGCAGCGGATCCGCTGCCCGGGCCGCCTCGAGCTCCTCGGGAGTCCGGTAGAGCTCCTGCCGGTCGGAGTTGGAATGGGAGTGGATGCGGACACACGTGGCGTGGACCATCGCCGCGCCGGCGCCCGAGCGCGCGAAGGCGACGGCCTCGCGCAGCGCGCGAAAGGAATCGAACACGTCGAGGCCGTCGCAGTGGATGATCGAGAGGTTGCGGAAACCCGAGAAGTTGTCCGAGGAGTAGAGGTTGGCGGTCTGGTCCGACTTGGGCACCGAGATCCCATACCCGTTGTCCTGGACCACGAAGACGACCGGGAGCTTCTCGCGCGAGGAGCCGTTGACCGCTTCGTAGAAGTAGCCTTCGGATTCGGCGGACTCGCCGATCGAACAGAAGACGATCGCGTCCTTACGGTAGGTCTTGACCGCCCGCGCGAGCCCCGCGGCGTGCTGCGAATGATTGGATACGCAGGAGGAGACATTCTGGATCCCGATCGAGGGCTTGGCGAAGTGGTTGGACATGTGGCGCCCGCCCGAGGCCACGTCGGTGGCCTTGGACATGCCGTTCAAGAGGATCTCTTCGGGGGTCAGGCCGGCGGCCACGCACGTCGTCAGGTCCCGGTAGTAGGGAAACAGGTAGTCGCGCCCGGGGCGAAACGTCATTCCCAGCGCGAGCTGGATCGCGTCGTGCCCGGCGCACGGGGCGTGGTAGCTCCAGCCCAAACCCTGCTTGAGGTAGTTGGGAGCCTTATCGTCGAGCACCCGCGCCAGGTGCATCACCGCGAACCATTTCCGAACTTCCTCGCGCGAGACGCCAGCGAAGCGCGCCTCCCGCCCGATCTCTGCGATGTCCTGGGATCCGGCCAATTCGACCTCCGTGATGACCGACTCGCCGCCATTTTACCGGCTCTGCGAAAACGCGCGGCGGGGCTTTCCGATTTCCTCCTCCTGCTATCATGACCAGCAATGCCGCCGCGCGAACGCAGGGACCCGGCTCTCGTCCGGGAGGAAACCCTGCGGCGCGAGATGGTCGCGCGATTCGTCGTCCCCCGTGGTGTGGATGATCCCGCCGTCCTGGAAGCGATGCGCCAGGTTCCCCGCCACCGGTTCGTCCCGGAGCCGCTGCGCGCGCGGGCCTACGGGGACCATTCGCTCCCGATCGGCTTCGGGCAGACGATCTCGCAGCCCTACGTCGTCGGCGTCATGACGCAGCGCCTGGGCGTGACGCGGGAGCACAAGGTCCTGGAGATCGGAACCGGCTCCGGCTACCAGACCGCGGTCCTGGCCCGGCTGGCGCGCAGCGTCTATTCCCTGGAGCGCATCGATGAGCTGGCCCGGAGCGCCGCCGCGACCCTCGCCGGGCTGGGTCTCCACAACGTCTCCGTCAAGGCATTCGACGGGACCTACGGGTATCCCGCAGCCGCTCCGTTCGACCGCATCCTGGTGACCGCCGGCACGGAGGCCGTGCCCGAGCCATTGCTCGCCCAGCTGGCCGTGGGGGGCCGGCTCGTGGTTCCGGTCGGCCCGGCCGGCCGGCAGCGGCTGCGCGTGGTGCGGCGGCGCAAGACCGATTTCGCCCAGGAGGACGGCGAGGACGTCACGTTCGTGCCTCTGCTGGGCCGCTTCGCGGGAACGCCCGCGTGAGGGCGCGGCGGGCGATCGTCACGGGCCGCGTCCAGGGCGTGGGCTACCGGTTCTTCGTCGAAGGCGCCGCCCGCGAGCTCAACGTGCGCGGCTGGGTGCGCAACCTTCCGGATGGCTCGGTCGAGACCGTCGCGGAGGGCGACGAGCAGCAGCTAGCCCGGTTCTTCGATCGCCTGCGCCGGGGACCCCGCGGCGCCCGCGTTGAGCGCCTGTCCGAAGAGGACGCGGCGGTGGGAGGCTTTGCCTCCTTCGAGATCACCCAGTGATGGACTTCCGCGGCTACATCCGCGACGTTCCCGATTTTCCTTCGGCCGGCATTCTGTTTCGGGATGTCACGCCGCTGCTGGCTTCGCCCGACGCCTTCCTGGCGGCCGTCAACGCCATGGCGGAGCCGTTTCGCCAGGCGAAGCCGGACAAGATCCTGGGCATCGAGGCGCGCGGCTTCCTCTTCGGCAGCGCTCTGGCCCGCGAGCTCCACGTCGGGATCGTACCCGCGCGCAAGCCCGGCAAGCTCCCGCGCCGCACCGAGCGGATCTCGTACGGGCTCGAGTACGGCAAGGACAGCCTCGAGGTGCACGCGGACGCCTTCCGGCAAGGGGAGCGCGTGCTCGTGGTGGACGACGTCCTGGCCACGGGCGGCACCGCCGCCGCGGCCGCGGAGCTGGCAGAGCGGCTGGGAACGCTGGTGATCGGGATCTCGGTCTTCATCGAGTTGGCGGCCCTGGGGGGCCGCTCCCGGCTCGGGGGTCGCAACGCGCACGCGGTCCTGGTGTTATAATTTTTCACTCCCCGCCGACGCGCAAGACAACATGGCAGCTGAAAAGATTCTCATCGTCGACGACGACGAAGATGTATTGCTGATCGTTCAGACGATCCTGGACAACTCCGGCTATACGGCCATCCTGGCCCGCAACGGGCGCGAGGGAGTCGAGAAGGCCGTCGAAGCCAAACCGGACCTCATCCTGCTCGACGTCATGATGCCAGAGCTGTCGGGATGGGAGGTCTGCACGACGTTGAAGAGCGCGCCGGAGACGCGCCAGATCCCGGTCGCGATGCTGACGGTCAAGAGCGAGATCCGGGACCTGATCACCGGCATGCAGGTGGGCGCCGATGACTACATCACGAAACCCTTTACCCGCAAGAAGCTCCTCTCGACGGTGCGCCGATTACTGGACTCCAAGCCCGAGTCCCCGCCGGCGTACCTGACGACCGACAACGAAGAGGTCCGATTCAAGAACCTCCTCTTCGACGCCGTCACGGAGCTCCCGACGGTGCCCGTGATCGTGGACGCGCTGCGCGACCGGCTTCTGGACAATCGCGACATGGGGGTGCTCTACATCGACGTCGAGCAGTACAGCCACATCGAAGAGACCTACGGCTGGGAAGTGTTCGACAACCTGCTCCAACACACCGCGCGGACCCTCCGGCGGATGATCGGCACGGTCTTCGCGACAGAGGACTTCGTCGCCGTCAACCGCGCCGGCGGCTCCGACTTCTACGTCTTCGCCACCCTGGAGTCCGGCGAAGAAGCGATGGGCCGGCTCCAGCGCAAGGCGCGGCAAGTCGAAGAGTCCCTGCGGGGCTCGCTGGAGGAGACGTTCGGCAACCGCATCCACAAGCGCATCGGGGTGTTCGTGGGCCATGCTCTGCTGCGGTCCAGTCCGCAGATGCGGATCGAGCGGTTGGTCTACCGCGCGCTCCGGCAGGCGATCGCCGTCGCGACGACCAAAGAGGAAGAGCGGCAGGCGGCCCTGCGGGAGACCTTTAAGGAGATTCTCCGGAAGCGCCGGATTCGGACCGTCTACCAACCGATATTCCAGCTGGAAGCCCTGGATATCTTCGGCCACGAGGCGTTGACGCGCGGGCCCGCCGATACGGCGTTCGAGAGTCCGGAGCTGCTGTTCCAGTTCGCGGGAGAGAACGAGGCCACCTGGGACCTGGAGCAGTTGTGCCTGAGCTCCGCCGCCAGCAAGTACCCGATCACCGACGGGAGCCATCTCTTCATCAACGTCGAGTCGGAGACGATCGCGGCGCTCTCGCGCAGCGGGGCAGAGGCGATTCCTCCTCTTTTTTCGCTCAAGTGCCCGGTCGTCCTCGAGGTCACGGAACGCTCGGCGATTCGGGACCTCCCGGTCTTCCGCGCGGCCTTGAAGCAGCTCCGCGAGCAGGGGTTCCGGATTGCGATCGACGACGCCGGATCCGGTTACGCGTCGCTCCAGGCCATCGCCGAGCTGCGGCCCAACTTCATCAAGGTGGCCAACACGCTGATCACGGGGCTCCGGAGCGACTCGATCAAACGCGACGTGGTCGAGATGCTGGTCAACCTGTCCCGGCGCATCGACGCGGTGTGCGTGGCGGAAGGAATCGAGACCCCGGAAGATCTGGAGGAGTGCCGCCGGCTGGGCATCCCTTATGGCCAGGGCTTCTATCTGGGCGTGCCGGCGGAGCGGCCGGCGCGGGCTCCGGCGCGGGAGTTCACGGAGAAGATTCGGACGATCCGCTAGCCCCGTCGCTCGGTGGCGGGCCGGGATCGCGGGCCGCTCAATCATGTGCCGGCGCCTTTGGCCCGAGGCCGTCGTCAAATCGCCACTTGACTCCGCCGATGGCATTGCCGACGCCGTTTCGCAGCGGATCCCCGGGCACATTGCGAACGACTCAGGGGATCTCGACCTTGAGGTGGCCGCGCTCGCCCCAACTGTAATTCAGGCCGATCAGAGGCGATCAGAACACGCGGTCACCGCCGCCAGACTCGGAGAGCCCGTCGACGTGTCTCCGCGCGCGTGGACCTTCTGGCCGAGGTATTCATGGACACGTCGGCCCGTTTCGGCGGGCTCCGGGATCTCCGCCTCGAGCGACGAGCCTCGCGCGACTGCTGGCCTACCTCGGCATCCAATTCCTGTTTTGAGCCGCCCGGCAAAGCCGGCGGAATCGGATAGCCTAAGCGGACCTCGGGGGGCCGTAGCTCAGGCGGATAGAGCAAGAGTTTCCTAAACTCTAGGTCGGCGGTTCGAGTCCGCCCGGCCCCACCAGTCCGAGCCAGCTCGTAGGCCCACTCGCTGGGCTGGATGAGGACCCTGGGCGCTTCCGGCGCGAAGAACTCGGCGGCGAAAAACGGGGCGTGCGGGCGCGTCAGGACGGCGACCGTCCGCTCCGCCGGAGTCGTGAGAGCGACCCCATCCAGGGTCCGGCGCAAGAGGGACCGCGATCCGTCAAGAACCGCGAACTGCTTGGGCGCCCGTCGGCGTGGATCCGAACCAGCGGGCGCAGCCGGGTCCCCTCGCCTCCGGCGAGGACGATCGACCAATGCCGGCCCGCGTGTGGCGACGCAGGAACCATGCGAGAGCTCCGTGCGTGGAAAAGAAATGGGGCGATCCACGCTCCGGAGAATCATTCATCCAAGCGCATCAAGATGTCGCGATGCAAGTGTTGAAAGACCGTGCAGGCCGCCTAGCGGCTCGCGGGGATCTTGAGAGATCGTCGCATCAATCCGTCCATCCATCGGTCGGGCAGAAGCCGCGCCAGGGGAATCAACGCCTTGGCCATGCTCGTCACGCGATAGCGCGCGCGAGGGCGGCGGCTCTCGATCGCATCCAGGATGACTCGGGACACCGCTCCCGCGGGCAGCTTTCCCCTCTGGAAGTCGCCGTCCATGGCCTTCTCGGCGCGGGCGTAGGTCTCGCGATAGGGACCCGGGCGCGACAGCAGCGGGGTCACGATCGATCGCGCCCGATCGCCGAAACGCGTCTCGATGGGGCCCGGCTCCACCAGGACGACCCGGATGCCGAAGCTCCCGAGCTCCACCCGCAGAGCGTCCGCCACCGCCTCCAGCGCGTGCTTGCTGGCGCAATAGGGGGCGGCGAAGGGGATCGCGATCCGGCCGGCGACGGAGGAGACCATCACGATCGTCCCGCCTCCGGCCTGCCGGATCAGGGGCAGGGCGGCGCGCGTCGTCGCGATCGCTCCGAAGAAATTGACGTCGAATTGCGCGCGCCATTGCTCCGGCGTGATCTCCTCGACGGCGCCGTACTGTCCGAAGCCGGCGTTGTTGACCAGGGTGTCGAGCCGCCCCGCGCGGGAGCGGACGATCTGGATGGCCGCGTCGATGGATGCGGCGTCGGTCACGTCGAGTTGCAGGGCGGTGAGTCGCTCCCCGCGTTCCAGATCTGCCACGTCTTGGGCGTTGCGGGCGGACGCGAAGACCCGGTGGCCGCGGGCCGCCGCCTCGAGCGCCGTGGCGCGCCCGATGCCCGAAGAGCATCCGGTGATGAGGATCACCTGTTCGGCCGCCACGCGGCGATGTTACCCTTGTTGAGTTCGCTGCCCGGACGGCGCGCGCGGCGGCCCGGGAGTTGCAGAGCAGGACCGCGGAGGGTCCCGAAGTTGCTTCCAGTCAGTCAATTGCCCAGATCCTCCGGCGAATTTCGCCGTAAACCGGCGCCGCGTCCGTTCGTCTATACCTTGTGCCCGCTCTCGCGATGATTTCCCGACAGACCGAACCACACGTCGACGAAGCCCGGCTCATCCGGGAGATTCGAGCCGGAAAGACCGAGCTGTTCGAGTATTTCGTCAAGCAGTACCAGAAGAAGATCACCCGGATCGCCTATCGGTTCCTCCGGGACAGCGGCGAAGCCGACTGCGCGTCCCAGGAGAGCTTCCTGCGCGCGTATCAGAATCTGGACGCTTTCCGGGAAGGCTCGACCTTCGAGACCTGGCTGACCCGCATCTGCATCAATTGGTGCAAAGATCGATTGAAGCGGCGTCGGCTGGTCCTCTACTTTCACCAGGGGCCGGGGCGGGACGACCAGGACTCGGACGGTCTGCAGGAGGTCGCCGCCCACCCCGCGCCCTCGCCCGAACGCCAGGCCGTTGGCCGGGAGATCCGCGAGCGCCTCAAGGAAGCGATCGGGACCCTCTCGCCCCGCCAGCGTTCCATTTTCGTGATGAAGCACTACGAAGAGATGTCGATTCCCGAGATCGCGGACTTGACCGGTCTGGATTCGGGAACGGTCAAGTCGCACCTGTTTCGAGCCGCGCACAAGATTCGTGAACGGTTGTCGGACTTCCAGTCCTAGAGGGACATCGTGAACCACAATATTTCGCAAGATCATCTGACCGACGCCGAGCTCTTCGGCCTGGCCGTTCCCGCCGCGGGAGCGCCCGAGGCCCTGCCGCGCCATCTTTCCGAGTGCCAGGGCTGCAGCCGTTCGCTCCAGGAATGGAAGGCGTCCGTCCGGGCGCTCGCCGACGAAGAAGTCGAGGAGCTGGACCGGCGCACGCCCGAGCAGTGGGATGCGGCCGCGGATGCCACGATGGCCGCGATCCAACGGGCCAGCAAGCCCGGGCACGGCCGGCTCCCATTGCGTTGGGCAGTCGGAATCGCCGCCTCGCTCTTGATCGTGGCACTGGCGATCCCCAGGCGCGGCGCGCCCGCGCCCGTGGCGTCGGCGGTCGCCGCGGAGTCCTCGGACCTCTCCGCCGCGGACCGCGAGGACGATCGCCTGCTTCGCGACGTTGCTTTTCTCGCACAGGGAGACGACACGTCGACCGATCTCGTCGTGGAGGAAAGTCTGTGAAGCGGACCTGGGCCGTTCTCGGCCTGTTTCTGGCGGCGGGAGCTCTCGCGCAAGGCCAAGGCCAAGGGCAAGGCGAGGGCAAGTGGTGGAAGCGGCCGCGGATCGCTTCGGAATTGCAGTTGACGCCCGAGCAAGACGCGCAGCTGGAGACGATCTTCGGCAAGAGCAAGCCGAGGCTGATCGACCTGCGCGCCGCCCTGGAGAAAAAGCAGCTCGACTACGACGAGGCCATGCGGGGTGACACCACGGATCGCAAGGCGGTCGAGGCCAAGATCGAGGCTCGCGAAGAGGCGCGCGCCGGACTCCAGAAGGAGCTCTCGCTGATGGAGCTCGACATGAAGCAGGTGCTCAAGCCGGAGCAGCGCGAGCGGCTCATGCAGCTCCGGGAACAGGGGCGGCAGAGAATGCAGGAGCGCCGTCGCCGGTTTCGGGATGGGGAGTCGGATACCGACCGCCAGCCCCGGACGGACCGCCAGCCCCACGGAGCCAAACGGCGCGCCAAGCCGTCGCCCCAAACCCCGTAACTCCTCGTCTTCAACCGGCCCGCCCCCGTCATCCCGAGCGGCGCGAGGGACCTTTTTCAGCTCTAGGCGCTGCCCCGAAAAGGGTTCCTCGCTGCGCTCGGAATGACGGATTGGGCGACTTTCCCTCCGGCGACGCTCACGCGCATCCG
>JBDTXY010000112.1:0-8318 GCA_040005945.1 Acidobacteriota bacterium | reverse complement strand
GGCGGGATCGGTGACCCCGGCGCGCCGCGCGCACGCGCGCATGGCCTCCTCGACTGCACGCCCGTGCTTGCGCAGCGCGTCGGACTCGGTGAACTCGAAGAGCAGCGCCTGCGCCTCGTCGCGCGTGGGCCAGCGGGTGGACATCATGGCGGGGATTCTATCGAGGAGGCCACCGGGGCATTGCGGCGGGTCAGTCGGCGGAGAGCAGGACGACGTCGCTCCTGGGTTGCTCGAGGCCGAGGACGATCGAGGCGCTGTCGGCCGACCAGGACGCGCCCCGAGTCGTCGCTCCCAGCGGGAGCTCGAGGATCCGGTGATACGGCGGATTCGCATGGGGATCCACCACGTAGATCTCGCCGGAGCGCGCGACGCCTCGGGCCAACGCCAGCAACCGCCGGCCGTCGGGGGACCAGACCAACATACCGTTGCCGAACCGGGGACCCTGGGCGAGCGCCTCCAACTGCGGATGCCCCGACGGATCGACGAACGCGAGCTGGTTGTTCTTCGTGCCCAAGCCGAACGTGCCGGGTTCCTGGATGAGGTAGGCGATGAGCGGCTCGCGAGGGTTCCAAGCGGGCGCGTTGGCCCCCGTCGACGTCGGAAGCCGCACGGCGCGCCCTTCCTTGAGGGAGACGCGGAACAGCCCCAGGTCCGATCCCGCCGGCGCGCACACCAGGATCTCCTGGCCGTCCGGCGACCACGACATCGGGCCGACGACCTCCGTCTGAGACAGCTCGCGGGGAGCGCCGCCCTGCGTCGAGACGATCCAGAGGCTCCGCCTCCCCAAGCGGTCGGAGACGAAGGCGACCTGGCGGCCGTCGGGGGAAACCGCGGGAAGAGTGTCGAGCGCCTCCCCGCTGGTGAGGGGCCGGGCGGCGGAACCGTCGGCGGCGGCGGTCCAGAGGTTCTTGTTCCCGGAGCGCGTCGAGCTCCAGACGATCCGATCCCCGACCGGCGAAAGCGACGGGTCGACGTCCTTGAACTCACCGCCGAGGAGCGGCGTCATCGTTCCAGATCCGTCCGCGGGGAGCCGAACCAGTTGTTGTCGGGAGTCGAGAAGCGTCGCGACGACGCGGGTTCCGTCGGCGGACACCCGGGGCTCGGCATATTCGCCGGCGCCGACCGTGACTCGCTTCGGCCCGCGACCCGAGGGCGGAAGCCACCACAGGCCCAGCTCCGCGGAGTCGGGGTTGGCGGAATACAGGAGTCCGCGACCTCCGGGCATCGGCGCCGGATAGACGGCCCGCCGCGAGGTCGGGACGACGGGCTTGGCGCCGCCCCCGTCGGCGCCCACGCTCCAGATCTCCGACGGTTCCTCGTTGAGTGTGGCCGCGGACTTCAGGTAGTAGATCCGGCTCCCGTCCGAGGACCAGGCCGGTGCGTGGATGTGCAGGTTCGAGCTCTGAAGCTCCTTCGCGTTGCCGCCGGTGGCGTCGCTGACGATCAGCCCGTCTCCCGCGCCGCCACCGGGGCGGATGTAGGCGAGCCGCTTGCCGTCCGGCGACCAGCGAGCGCCCATGCCGCGCTCGAGCAGCTTGCGCGGCAGCCCTCCCAGCGGCGCAGGCATGACCCAGGTCGTGTACTCGAAGAGGGATGCGCCGACCTCCGAGGCCCCGAAGGCGAGCTGGGAGCCGTCCGGAGAGATGTCGAGGCCGCCGATCTCGCTTCTGACCGCCGTGGTCAGACCGGTCTTCTCGGTCAGGTTGACCGCTTCGCCGCCGGTGATGAATTTGACCCAGACGTCCATGGGCCCGCGGGCGTCGGAGAGGTAGGCGACCCATTTGCCGTCGGGTGAGATCACCGGAGCGAAGTTGCGCCTGGGCCCGAACGTCAGGCGGGTCACGCGGCCGAACCGCGGCGCCTGGCTCGATCGTCCCACCCGCGTGAACCAGGCGATGGCCGCGGCCGCGAGGAGGGCGGCGGCGGCGGCGAGGAGGATCCGGGCGGGGCCGCGGCTAGGCGGGGAGGCCAGGCCCGCGGAGGGGCGTGAGCCGGACTCCGACTCCCGCAGGGCGTAGGCGAGATCGCGTGCCGACTGGAAGCGCTCGTCGGGGCTCTTCTGCAGGCACCGGGAGACCAGCCGGTCGATCGCGGGGGATACGGCAGGGGCCTTCGCGGAGACCTCCGGCGGCTGGTCGCGGAGGATCGCCGCGAGAGACTCCCCGGTCGTCGCGCCCGAGAAGGCGCGCTCGCCCGTGAGCATCTCGTAGAGGACCGCACCGAAGGCGAAGAGATCGCTTCGCGCGTCCGCCGGACGCCCGCGGATCTGCTCCGGAGAAATGTACCCGGCCGTACCCATCACGACTCCCGGCTCGGTGGACGCGGGTGTCGTCGGCGCCGAGGTCAACGCGATCGCCTCGCCGGTTTCCGCGACGCGTGCGAGCCCGAAGTCCAGGATCTTGACCCTCCCGTCCGACGTGAGGAAGACGTTCTCGGGCTTCAGATCGCGATGCACGATCCCTTCCGAGTGCGCGGCCGCCAGCCCTTCGGCGATCGCCGCGGCGATCTCGACGGCCTTGCGCTCGGAGAGGTGCTCGTGCGCCAGGCGCGCGCGAAGGGTCTCGCCCTTCAGGAGCTCCGTGACCGCATAGACGACGCCGTCCACCTGCCCGAAGTCGAAGAGCGAAAGAATGTTGGGATGAGAGAGGGCCGCGACGGCGCGGGCCTCACGCTCGAACCGCGCGAGCGCGTCGGGAGACCCCGCGAAACGCTCCGGCAGGACCTTGATCGCCACCTCGCGGCCCAGGCGCGTGTCGCGCGCGCGGTAGACCTCGCCCATTCCGCCCGCGCCGAGCGGAGCCACGATCACGTAGGGGCCGAGCCGAAAGTCGGCGGATAGTGTCATCCGGGTCGCCGCGATTGTAGTCCGAGGGCCGGGGAGGCGGTGCGATCGGACAGTGCACACAAAACTGTGCAGATCTGGCAATATTTTAACGTCATTTCGCGAGATTTGGCTTGCTTTTCGGCAAATTGACCATAGAATCCTGCCACAACGTCAAAAAAGGGAGGCGGAATGCCAAAAGCCAGGGTGTTGAAGTTCGACGCGGCGGGTCCGGGTCTTTCCAAGACGGAGATCCTCAAGGTCTGCGAGGCCGAGAACGTTCGGTTCCTCCGGCTCCAGTTCACCGACATCTTCGGCGTGATCAAGAACGTCGAGATCCCGAGCTCCCAGTTCTCCAAGGCGCTGGACGGCGAGATCCAGTTCGACGGCTCTTCGATCGAGGGCTTCACGCGGATCGAGGAATCGGACATGAACCTCGTTCCGGATCTGGGCTCCTTCGCGATCTACCCCTGGGCCCACAAGCACGGCGAAAAAGTCGCCCGGCTGATCTGCGACGTCTACAACCCCGATGGCGCGCCCTTCACCGGCTGCCCCCGCATGACCCTGAAGAAGCAGATGGACAAGGCCTCCGCGCTCGGCTACACCCTGGTGACGGGCCCCGAGGCCGAGTTCTTCCTGTTCCGCCGCGACGCCAACGGAGATCCCATCGTCGATACGCACGACGAGGGCGCGTACTTCGACCTGACCCCGGTGGACCGCGGGGAAGAGGCGCGGCGCGACATCGTCCTCGCGCTGGAGCAGATGGGCTTCGAGGTCGAGGCCGCCCACCACGAGGTCGCCCCCGGCCAGCACGAGATCGACTTCAAGTACGCCGATGCGATCACGACCGCGGACCGCGTCTCGACCTTTCGATTCATCGTCAAGAAGGTCGCGATGGACCACGGCCTCCACGCGACGTTCATGCCCAAGCCGATCTTCGGCGTCAACGGGTCCGGCATGCACGTGCACCAGTCGTTCCTGGACAAGAAGGGCAACAACGTCTTCTACGACGCGAAGGCCAAGTACCAGCTCTCCAAGACCGCCCTGAACTACACCGGAGGCATCCTGCGCCACGCGCGCGCGTTCGTCGCGATCACCAACCCGCTCGTGAACTCCTACAAGCGGCTCGTGCCCGGCTACGAGGCTCCCGTCAACGTGGCCTGGTCGATGCGCAACCGCTCGCCGCTGGTGCGCGTGCCGGCGCGCCGCGGCATGGGGACGCGCATCGAGGTCCGGATGCCGGATCCTTCCTGCAATCCGTATCTCGCGTTCGGCGTCATGCTGGCCTCGGGGTTGGACGGCGTGAAGAACCGGATCGACCCGGGCGAGCCGGTGGAGAAGAACGTGTTCAAGATGAGCGAGCGCGAGAAGCGGCGCCTGCGCATCGATCAGCTCCCGGCCAACCTCTCCGAGGCGCTGGACAACCTCGAGAAGGACGGTGTCGTCACCGAGGCGCTGGGCGAGCACATCCTGTCCCATTTCCTGGAGGCCAAGCGCGGAGAGTGGGCGGAGTACATCTCGAAGGTGCAGCCCTGGGAGATCACGAAATACCTCGAAATGTACTGAGGATCGATTACTAATATTATAAGGCTGGACTGGAGTCCAGCCTTATTTTTTTAGCCACAACGCTTCGGTTACACTCCAAATCATGGGAGTTCTCTCTTCGCGTTTTCGCGAACGGCTGCGCACCGGTTCGCCGCTCCTCCTCGACGCGGCCATGGGCACGGAGCTCCAGCGCCGCGACGCCAACACGGCCCTCCCGCTGTGGAGCGCCCGTCCATTGGTCGATGATCCGGAGCTCGTCTGGACGATCCACGGCGACGAAGCCGGCGGCGGCGCCGAGATCCTGACAGCCAATACCTTTCGCACGCACGCGCGGTCGCTGGCCAAGGCCGGGCTGGATGGGCGCTCCGCGGAACTGACGACCCTCGCGATCCGGCTGGCGCACCAGGCGGCCTCCATCCGCGGACGGGAGATCTTCGTGGCGGGTTCGCTGTCGCCTCTGGAGGATTGCTATCGGCCGGATCTGACTCCGGATCAGGCGACGGTCGTGCGGGAGCAATTGGCGCAGGCCCGATTCCTGGCCGACGCGGGCGTGGATCTGATCCTGGCCGAAACGCACAACACGGTGCGGGAGGCCGCCGCCGCGCTGGCCGCCGCGAAGGAAACGGGTTTGCCGGTGATCATCTCCCTGGTGACCGACGGAGAAGGCCGGCTCCTGTCGGGCGAGTCGATCGCCGAGGCGGCGCAAACGCTGGGCGCGCTGGAGCCGGACGTCATCGGGATCAACTGTGTGCCGGCCGCGCGACTGGCGGCCGATCTCGCGATCCTGGCCTCCGCCGCGGGAGGACGGCCGCTCGCGGCATATGGAAACCTGGGGCTTCCCGCCGAGGGAGCCGGCTGGAAATTCACAGACGAGCTCTCGCCGGAAGGCTATGCCGAAGAGGCCAGGCGCTGGATCGCCCTCGGGGCGCGCATCGTGGGGGGCTGCTGCGGGACCACGCCGGCGCACACGCGGGTGTTGCGAGCCGCCCTCGACCGCGCCGCGGCCGCGGCCGAGGCCGTGCCGGAAGCTCGCGTCTAGCAGCCTGCTAGGCTCCCAGATCCAGCGAGGGGTCCAGGCCTTCGTAGAGGCGCGCCAGGGCCTTCACGGCGAGGACGATGCCGCCCCACAGCAGCGCGGACGAGAACACCGCCGCGATCGGCACGATCCAGATTCCCAGGATCCCTCCCAGGATGAGCCACAGAAGTCCCCCGAGCAGAGCGCACGGCAGGGCGGCCAGGGCCAGCACCAGGAAGGTCACGAGCATCGAGAGCATCGCGCTGCCCGAACGCTCGAGTTGGGTCACGCGCCGCTCCTTCTGGTGGAACCACGCCGGGAAGGAGAGGGTCAGGCTGTTCTGCACGATGACGACGAAGGCCGAGACGGCGGGAATGACGAACAGCGCGGCGATGGCCAGCGGAATCGCAATCCGCACCAGGGTCTCGCCGGCCGCTCCGGCGGCGGGCAGGGTCTGGCGGGCCAGGCTGCCCGCCACGATCGCGGAGGAGAGGGCCAACCCGAGCAGCAGAAAGCCGACCGAGAGCAGCCAGGGCGTCGCGAGCTCGGCGGCGACCAGACGGACGGGGGACAGCGGCCACGACCGCAGGACGTCCAGGTTGTCCAAGTCTTGCCGCAGATCGTAACGCGGCGCGACGGGGAGCATGATCGCGATCACGGCACAGACGAACATGATGGTGATGGCCGCCGCGATTCCCGTGGCGGCGGGCACGACCGCGGAGAACTGACGCAGGAGAACAAAGAGCAGAGCGCACACGACCAGGACGCCCTTCCCGAATCGGGTCAGCCGAATTCGGGACCAGCTGATCAGGTTCTTCCAGACGATCGCCACTTCCGGGCGGCCGCGCGAGTCCAGCGCGAACGGCACGGCAGCGCGGCTCCGGCGCGAAGCGGTCACGGTGCGGGTTCGACCCGCAAGGCGGCGCTGCCTCCGCTCGGCGCGCCGAACGGCTCCCTCCAGGGTGGCTTCCTCGTATCCGGCGGCCGCGTGAAAGACCCAGAAGTAGTGCGCCGCCAGGACAGCGGCGGCGATCGCCAGGGGAAACAGGAAGGCGGCGAATGTCGGCGCGAACAAGGGCGCCAGGACGGCGCGACTCGGACTCAGAATCAGCCGCGCGACTCCCGCCAGCCGGCCGGAGGACACGGCGCCTTGCAGCTCCTCCGCGGAAAAGCCCTGGTGACTCGTGAGCCAGCCGAAGGCGGCGGTCGCCGCGTCCACGAAAGTCCAGAAGAGCAGCGCGAGCAACCCGATGGCGGCGCCCGTCGCCAACCAGGCCCGCATCGTGCGTCCGCGCTCGCTCCAGGATGCCCTCGCGAAGGAGATTCCCAGCCAGTGGAGCCGCAGCGTGGAGAGGAGGATCCACGCGCCCAGGAGCGTCTGCACGCGCTGTGCCGGGTTGCCGCGGCGGAAGAAAACCGCCACGACGAGCGAGCTGAGCAGGAGCGTGGCTTGCGAGCGGATCAGGGCGTAGTGCACCACGGCCCGGGACGAGAGCGGCGCCGAGAAAAAGAACTGCGCCTCGGCCTCCGAGAGCGCGAGATCCGGCTTGCTCCGCCGCAGTACCCAGGACATGAGGATCACGGCGGCAAACGCGGCCGAGGAAAACTGCAGCGCGAGCGCGAGCGCCTGCGGAGACAGTGAGGCGGTCGCGCCCGGGTGCGGCACGCCGAACCGCATCCGCGAAAACGTCCAGCAGAAATAGATCACTCCCAATGCGAAGCCGATGGCGTAGCGAGGCTGGCTCAGGCGCCGGGCCAGCCGGCGCAGGGAGTTTCGTGTGGTGCGGAGATAGACGAAGAGGAAGACGCTCGCGGAAGAGTCCGAACGGGAGCTCACGTCGCGCCGGGCCCTTCGGTGACGCGGAGGAAGATGTCCTCCAGCGTCGCGTCCTGGCCGGCCGCGCGGATCTCTTCCATCGTTCCGTAGAGGGCCGACTTCCCGTGCGTCAGGATCAGGACGCGGCTGCAGATTTCCTCGACCAGGGGAAGCAGGTGAGACGAGAGCAGCACGGTCGCTCCGCCCTGAGCCCGGTCCACGATCGTCCGCTTCATCTTGCGGATCGATCCGGGGTCCAGCCCCGTCAGCGGCTCGTCGAAGATCAGGACCTCCGGATCGTGCAGGAGGCCGCAAGCGATCACGAGCTTCTGTTTCATGCCCCGGGACAGCTCCGAGGGAAGGCTGTTTTCTTTTCCGGACAGCTCCAGCTCGTCGAGCAACGCCTTCGCCTTTTCCGGCGCCCGATCCACCTGATAGAGACGCGCCATCAGCACGAGGTGATCGGCCACGGTCAGATACTCGAACAACCGCGGCTCGTCGGGCATGAACGCCAGACGCTGCTTGGCGTCGATCGGTTGGAGCTTGAGGTCGTAGCCGGCGATCGAGATCCGGCCGGCGTTGGGAGGAAGGATCCCGGCCAGACATCGCAGCGTCGTGGTCTTTCCGGCGCCGTTGGGACCCACCAGCCCCAGGACTTCTCCGGATGAGACCCGGAAGGAGAGGTGATCGACGGCGGTGACGTCGCGGTACGCCTTGACGAGACCCTCGACCTCGATCACTTCGCCAGATCTTAGCAAGGTCCAAGACACCGGCCGTCGGGCCGAGTCACGCGATCAGCATCGCGTCGCCGAAGGAGTAGAAGCGATATTCCTCTCGGACCGCCTCGGCATAGGCGGCGAGTGTCCGCTCAACGCCGGCGAAGGCGCACACCAGCATCAGGAGCGTCGATCGGGGCAGGTGGAAGTTCGTCAGCAGCGCATCCACGGCCCGGAACTCGAAGCCCGGCGTGATGAAGAGATCGGTCGCGAAGCGCAAGTCGCCCTGAGCGTCGAAGCCCTCTGGGCTTCGCGCCGCGGCCTCCAGCGATCGCGTCACGGTGGTGCCCACCGCGAGGACCCGGCGGCCCTCGCGGCGCGCAGCGAACACCGCGCGCGACGTCG
>JBDTXY010000111.1:0-8412 GCA_040005945.1 Acidobacteriota bacterium | reverse complement strand
GCGAGTGGTGCGACGCCGGCGTGCTGCGCGCGATCAAGCGCCGCTCGCTGGCGAAGCTCCGGCGGGAAGTGGAGCCCGTCGAGCCGGCGGCGTTCGGGAGATTCCTGGCCGACTGGCAGGGAGTCGCGGCTCCGCGGCCCGGCCTGGAAGCGCTGCTCGCGGCCGTGGAGCAGCTCCAGGGCTGTCCGATTCCGGCGTCCGTGCTCGAAAACGAGGTCCTTCCGGCGCGGATCGAGCGGTACCGGCCCTCCGATCTGGATTTCCTCTGCGCCTCGGGCGAGGTGATGTGGCGAGGCCTCGAGCCGCTGGGACCCTCTGACGGCCGGATCGCGCTGTATCTGCCGGATCGCTTTCCCCAATTGGCCACGCCGGCTGCGAAGGTCGAGGGCGAGCTGGCGGAACGGATTCGGAAACTCCTGGCCGCTCGCGGCGCCCTATTCTTCCCGGATTTAGTCGCCGAGACGGGGGCCTTTCCCGGGGACGTCGTGTCCGCGCTGTGGGATCTGGTTTGGGCGGGAGAGGCGACCAACGACACGTTCGCCCCGCTGCGGTCGCTGTTGCGCGGAACCGCGAAACGGAGCGGACGGCGCGTCACCACCGGCGCGGGCTTTCATTCTCGGCGCCTGGGCCCGCCCGGCAGCGAAGGGAGATGGTCCCTGCTTTCCCACGCCTCTTCTCGCCAGGCCTCGACCGAGACCGAGCGGCGCGCCGCCACGGCGAAGGTGTTGCTCGAGCGGCACGGCGTGCTCACGCGCGAAGCGGTCGGGGCCGAAGGCGTGGCCGGCGGGTTCTCGGCCGTCTACCCGGTCCTGAAGGCCATGGAGGAATCCGGCCAGATCCGGCGGGGCTACTTCGTCGCGGGTCTGGGCGCGACGCAATTCGCGCTGCCCGGCGCCGATGACCGGCTGCGGGGGATGCGCGAAGCGTCCGAGCAGCCGCAGACTCTGGTGCTGGCCGCGACGGATCCCGCGAATCCCTGGGGCGCGGCCCTGGCGTGGCCGCAGGGGGACGCGCGGCCCCAACGAGCCGCCGGCGCCCAGGTGATCCTCCGGGACGGCGCGCTGCTGGGCTGGGTCGGACGAGCCGAATCCAACCTCGTCACGTTCCTGCCCGCAGCCGAGCCCGAGCGCGGCGCCGCGGCCGAGGCGCTGGTCGCGGCGCTGGCGCGCCTGGTCGAGTCGGGACGCCGCCGCGCGGTTCTGCTGTCCCGGGTGGACGGGGGGGACCCGCGCGAATCTCCGCTGGCCCCGTATCTGACCGCGGCCGGGTTCCTGGCCGGTTCGCGTGGATACTTGAAGCGCATCCTGCGGCCTCCTCTGGACTCGCGACCGGGAGCTCCGGGCCCGTTGCATGCCTGAGGGCGACACGATCTGGCGCGCGGCGCGGACCCTTCAACGGGTCCTCGGCGGGCAACGGTTGATCGCGGCCCGCTCCGAGATCCCAGCCGTCGATCGCGCCGCGCTGGCCGGTCATACGGTCGCACGCGTGGAATCGCGCGGAAAGAATCTCCTGATCCACTTGGACGACGGCCGCGTCCTCCACACGCACATGCGAATGAGCGGGTCGTGGCACGTCTACCGTCCGGGCGAGCGGTGGCAGAGGCCGCAGCGCCAGGCGAAAGTGGTCCTTGAAACGGACCGCTTCGTCGCGGTGTGCTTCAACGCGCCCGTCGTCGAGCTGCTCTCGGCCGGGGAACTGCGGCGGCACCCCGCCCTCTCGCGGTTGGGCCCGGACGTGCTGTCGCCGGATTTCGATCCGGCGCGGACGCGGCTGAAGATCCGGGCTCGTTCGGAGCTGGCGATCGGCGAGGCGCTCATTGCGCAGAGCGCGCTGGCCGGCGTGGGCAACATTTACAAGTCCGAGACGCTGTTTCTCTGCGGAATGGATCCCTTCCGGCTCGTGCGGGACCTGTCGGACCGGGACATCGACCGGCTCGTTGCGAAGGCGCGCACCCTGATGTCCGCCAACCTGGGGACGGCGCCGCGCGCGACGCGTCCGAGCCTGTCGCGGGAGCGCACCTGGGTTTACGGACGGCGGGGGCGCCCCTGCCGCCGCTGTACGGCGACGATTCAGATGGGCCGGCAGGGCACCCAGGCCCGGTCGACCTACTGGTGCCCGACCTGCCAGCCGAAGCCAGACGAAAGACCCGCTAGGCCCTAACCGTGCGCCCCCGCATCATGCGGTAGACGAGCAGGACGAGGACGGCTCCGACGAACGCGCCCACGAACCCCGCCGGCTCACCCTCCTGATAGAGCCCAGCGGCCCTGCCGAGGAAGCCTCCGACCAACGCTCCGACCATGCCGAGAATGGCGGTCACGATGATCCCACCCGGATCCCGCCCCGGCATGACGAATTTGGCCAACGCTCCAACCACGAGTCCGAAAATGATCCAGCCCAAGATACCCATTGTTTCCTCCTTCTAAGCCGGGACGGACCACTGCAATCGCCTTGCCACCCACCCCCGGCCGGCGCGCCTGGCCGCTAGCGGCCGGAGCTCTCTCGCTCGAGCAGGAGCGAGGGCGTCGAACGCAGCAGCCGTTCGAACGCGTTCCCCTCCATGGGGCGGGCGAGGTAATAGCCTTGACCAAGTTCGCAGCCCGCGCGGCGGAGGGCCTCGGCTTGCTCGCGCCGCTCGATGCCCTCGGCGACCATCACCAGCCGCATCGCCCGGCCCAGATCCACGATCCCGCGAGCCAGCGGTGAGAGGCCGGTCGGCGCGGGCTCGTGAATGAACGAGCGGTCGATCTTGAGGATGTCGACGGGAAGGTTCTGAAGGTAAGACAGCGAGGAGTATCCCGTGCCGAAGTCGTCGATCGCCAAACGCAGGCCCAGCTCCTTCAAGCTGCGCAGCCGGGGAATCATCGTCCGTGGTTCCACCATGATGAGGCTCTCGGTCACCTCGAGCACGAGCTGCCGGGGCTCCAGGCCGCCGGCGCGCAGGGCGCCCATGACCTGATCTTTGAGGTCGGTCTCCTGGAGCTGGCGGGCGGAGAGATTGACGCTGATGTGGAAGGGCGTCTTCCGGCTCTCGGACAGCATGCGCCCGCGGCGGCACGCCTCCTCGAGAACCCAGCGTCCGATCTGCACGATCCGCCCGCTCTTCTCGGCCAGGGGAATGAATTCGGCCGGGCACAACATCCCCCGTTGCGGATGGAGCCAGCGCAGCAGCGCCTCGGCGCCCACGATCTGGCCCGACTGCAGATCCACGATGGCCTGATAGTGCAGGAGGAACTCGGATTGCCCGAGCGCGCGGTTGAGATCCGATTCCAGCTGGAGGCGATCCATCGCCGCGGCGCGCATGCTCGGCTCGAAGACCTCGCATCGGCCCTTGCCCTTCTCCTTGGCCAGATAGAGGGCCACGTCGGCGTTGCGCAAGAGCTCGCCTTCGGGCTCGGAGGGGACTCCGACGGCGATGCCGGTCGAGGCCGAGAGGAAGACCTCCTTGCCGCTCAGCATCACGGGGGACCGCAGCGCCTCCGTGATCCGCTCCGCGATCTCCAAGGCGCGCACCGCATCCGGGGTGTCCTCCAGGAGCAGGGCGAACTCGTCGCCTCCCAGGCGCGCCGCCGTGTCCCCGGCCCGAATGCAATTGGACAGGCGCCGCGACACCTCCATGAGCACCTCGTCGCCGGAGGCATGGCCGAAGGTGTCGTTGATCGTCTTGAAATCGTCCAAGTCCATCAGGAGCACGGCGCACGGGCGGCCATCCCGCCGGCTTCGCGTCTGCGCGTGGTCGACGCGATCCGAGAGCAAGGCCCGGTTGGCCAGGTTCGTGAGCGGATCGTGGAAGGCCTGATGCGTGAGCTGGCTCTCCAGCGCCTTGCGCTCGTGGATGTCGCGGATGGTCACGACCAGCCCGGCGATCGTGGGCTCCGCGAGCAGGTTCGTCACGATCACTTCGGCGAAGAACCATTCTCCGGTGCGCCGGCGCAAGCGCCACTCCACCGGCGGCCGCGATTCGGGGTGGGCGACCGTTTCGGAGATCAGGGCCAGCGCCCGCGCTTGATCGTCGGGGTGCAGGAGGTCGGCGAGCTTCGTCCCATCCAAGTCGGCCGGGCGATATCCCAGCAGCCGCTCGACGGACGGGGTCTGGTAGAGGATCGCGGTGTCGGACGCGATGACCGTGATCAGATCCGAAGAGTTCTGAACCAGCGATCGGAATCGCGCCTCGCTCTGCCGGACCGCCTGGTCCGCCATCAGGCGCATGTTCTCGCGGACGGCGATGATCTGGCGGGCCAGCACTGCGGCCGTCAGCGCGACGGCTCCGATGACGATGCCCCCCAGGCGGCGTGCGCCGGTCCAAGGCCGAAACGAAAAGCGTTCCGTAGCCCACGACAACGGCGAGATACGGCATCACGCTCATCGACACGCGGGGCGGGGCGTCGACCGCCGGCTCCGCGGTGCGGCCGGCGACGCGCCGTTGCGCCTCGGCGCTGGCTCCGAAGAGAAGCCAGGCGAACATCGAGATCAGGTCGACCGTGCTGCCGCTCTGGTAGCTGCTGCTCAGACTCATGACGCTGAAGACAGAGTCGTTTAAGAGCGTCGCCGTGAGCGCGGCGGTCAGCAGGAGGAACACGCGGCTCGAAGGCTCGTCGCGACGCCGGGCCGCGATCACCGACATGCCGAAGAGCATGACGAGATCCCCGATCGGATATCCGATGGCCAGTGCGATCGTCGTGAAATCCTGCGATTGCATCGCCCCCAGCGGCGCGAGCAGCACCGACCAGACCAGCATGAGCCCGCCCAAGAACACCGTTGCCACGTCCAGCCAGAACTGCCGTGCCTCGCTCCGGGTGCGAAGGAAACGCGGGAAGGAGAGCAGGCCCAGCAGCAACGGAACGTAGTAGGCGACGTAGGCGACTTGGCCGAGATTCCAGAGCGGGTCCGAGGCCGCCACCCACTGGGACCAGAACCAGAGCACGTCGCCGAGCCAGAGCAGAAGCAAGGCGAGCGTCAGGAATCGCCACGCGCGGCGCGTGCGGGCGTCCAGCTCGGGAGCGCGACTGGCCTGAATTCCCAGCAGGACGACCACGAAGCCCACGGGAATGAACGACAAGTCGCTCACGAAGGACCGCCTGGCCGCCGGGAGGGAAGAGGTGAGCGACCAGATGGAATAGCCGAGAGCGTAGAGCCCGAGCGCCCAGAGCAACGCGGATCCGGCGCCGAATCTCAGCCGAGTCCGGCGTGGACCTCCGGGGGACTCTGGCAAAACGAGTGCGGCTTCCTGTTCGATGCCGACGGCCTCGCTCACTCGGAACATTGTCGCACCGATACGAATGCCGCGATCCCGACGCGGTGGACGCCGCGTGCCGTCCCCAAGCGGGTTTCCTGCTACGCTGTGCCGCAGGATCTGATGGTCACGGTCGGAGGGCGCGCCTGCGTTTTCGGAGCATCGTGAAATACGTTCTCGCTCTCGACCAGGGCACCACCAGCTCACGAGCGATCCTGTTCGATCGGGGCGGATCGATCGCCGGCATGGCGCAACAGGAGTTGCCCCAGCTCTTTCCCAGGCCCGGTTGGGTGGAACATGACCCGGAAGAGATTTGGGCGACGCAGATCGCCGTCGCGAAAGACGCGCTCCTCCGCGCGGGAGCGACCGCTCATGACCTGGCCGCCATCGGCATCGCGAATCAGCGCGAGACGACGATCGTGTGGGACCGGGAAACCGGCCGGCCGGTGCACCACGCGATCGTCTGGCAGGATCGGCGGACGGCGGAGCTCTGCGAGCGCCTGAAGGCCGACGGCCTCGAAGAGTGGATCCGCGAACGCACGGGCCTGGTCGTGGATCCTTACTTCTCGGGGACCAAGATCGCCTGGATCCTGGAGCACGTCGAGGGCGCGCGCGAACGCGCGGAGGCGGGGCGCCTGGCATTCGGAACCGTCGACTCCTGGCTGGTCTGGAAGCTGACGGGCGGGGCCGCGCACGTCACCGACGTCTCCAATGCCTCTCGAACGATGCTCTTCGATTTCCGGAAGCGAGACTGGGACGACGAGCTGCTCGCGGCCTTGCGCGTTCCCCGATCCCTCCTTCCCGAGGTCCGGGGATCGAGCGAAGTCTGCGGGCACGCGCGCGCGGCGCTACTGGGCGCCGAAATTCCCATCGCGGGCATCGCCGGAGACCAGCAGGCCGCGCTCTTCGGGCAGATGTGCCTGACGCCGGGGCTCGCCAAAAACACCTACGGGACCGGATGCTTCCTGCTCCAGCACACCGGCGGGTCCCCCGTGCCCTCCCGCCATCGCCTGCTGTCCACGGTGGCGTGGGAGATCTCGGGGGAGATCGCGTACGCGCTGGAGGGGAGCGTCTTCATCGGCGGCGCCGTCGTGCAATGGGTTCGGGACGGGCTCGGCCTGATCCGCGAGTCCCACGACATCGAGGCGCTGGCCGCGTCCGTGCCGGACAGCGGCGGCGTTTACTTCGTTCCCGCCTTCGCCGGGCTCGGCGCGCCGCACTGGGATCCGTACGCGCGCGGAACGATCGTCGGGATCACGCGGGGCACCACCGCGGCGCATCTCGCCCGCGCGGCCGTGGAGGCGATGGCGTACCAGGTCTCGGATGTTCTGTCCGCGATCCGGCAGGACTCGGGCATCGCGCTGCACGAGCTCCGGGTCGACGGCGGCGCCGCGGTCAACAACCCTTTGCTGCAGTTCCAGGCGGACCTGCTCGGCGTGCCGGTCGTGCGCCCCGAAGTGATCGAGACGACCGCGCTCGGCGCCGCGTACCTCGCCGGGCTCGCCGTCGGCTTCTGGAAATCCACCGGCGAGATCGCCGGCCAGTGGCGCGTGTCCCGCCGCTTCGAGCCGAAGATGGGGCGTCCGGAAGCAGAGCGGCTGCTCGCGCGCTGGCGGGAGGCCGTGGGCCGGTCGAAGGGGTGGGCGGAAGGGGAAGAGTAGTCGTCAGTGATCAGTTGTCGGTTATCAGTTCGAGACGGAAACTGAAAACTGAAGACTGAAAACTGAAAACTGAAGACTGACAACTGACAACTACATCCACTCCGTCTCTCCCGTGTGCGCGAAGAACAGCCCCGCGCAGGTCGGACGCCCCGTCAACCGCTCCCAGTAGCGGCGGTACAGCGCGACCTGGGGCGCGTAAAAGGCCACGAGCGCGGCGCGGTTTCCGGCGGTGACGGCATCGGACTTGTAGTCGACCAGCACCCAGCCGTCCTCCTCCTCGAAGACGAGGTCGATCGCTCCCTGAAGCAGCGCGTCGGCGAGCGCGCCCGCGAGGCCGATCTCCTCGGGCGCGACCCGGAGGGCGAAGGGCACCTCGACCAGGCACCGCTTTGCGCGGAGGGCGCGCGCCCAGAGAGCCGAGGAGCGGACCGACTCGACCACGCGGAGCAGCTCGGCGAGCTCGGCGACGGGCCGTTCTTCTTCGGCCAGTGCGTTGGCCGCGACGGCTCGCAGGTCCAGGGACGCCTCCCGCATCGCCGCCTCGAGCACCGCGTGGAGCACGCGGCCCCACGACAGCCCGCGCCCGGTCGACTCCCACGCCGGCTTTTCCGCGGCGGCGTGCGCGACGGTCGTGACGGAGGCCACGGCGTAGCTCGCGACGGCGCTCGCGGACCGGCGGCGCCCCCGCTGCTGGCGAAAGGCTTCGAGCTCGGCCGGCAGCACCCGGAGCGGGTTGGGTTCGGGGCCGAGAGGATCGGCGCCGGCCTCAAGCAGATCCGCCGTCAAGAACGGCGCGAGCGCGCTCCACGGGCCCTGGGCGTTCTCGCTCTTGCCCTGCTTCCAGACGCTCACGACGAGCATCTCGCCGGCGCGGGTCGCGGCCACGTAGAGGAGCCGGGTCTTCTCGGCGTCGTCGAAGGCCTTCTCGGCTTTCTCCATCTCATCCCAGTCGCGCGGCTGCGCGCTCTCGACGACGCCGAAGTTGTCGGTCTCGCGGATCACGCGCCAGTGGCCCCGCGCGCTCGCGCCGCGGCGGTCGATCGAGAAGCGAATCGGGCGGTCGCGCTCGCGGCGGGGATCGGCGAGGATCACCACCGGCGCTTCGAGCCCCTTCGCGCCGTGCACCGTCAGCAGGCGCACCGCGCCGCCGCGGCCGGGCTGCGCGCTCATCTCGTCGATGTACCCCTCGGTCGTCAGGCGATCGAGCTCGGCGACGACCGCGCCGAAGTCGAGGCCCTCCCCCGAGAACGTGCGCGTCGCGGCGATCGCCTTCAAGAGATTGCCCGCGCGGCTGTCGCCGAGCTCCCGCGCTCCGGCGTATGCGGTCCAGCCCAGCCGCCCGCACAGGCGCTCGATGGCGGCCGCGGGTGGCAGCGTCGCGGCCAGATCCTCGCCTTCGCGGAGAAGCTCGCAGGCGAGCGCGATGCGCGGATCGGGATCCGGGGGCAAGGCCGAGCGGAACGAGAAGCGGCCGCCGGAGCGGAAATGGCGATACAGCGCCTCGTCGTCCACGCCGAAGAG
>JBDTXY010000110.1:0-8441 GCA_040005945.1 Acidobacteriota bacterium | reverse complement strand
GTCGCCGAAGCGCTTGGTCAGGCTCCGGATCTCGACGCTGTTTTCACTCCCCATCGGGCGCGGAGCATATCCGGGTGGCCCGCCACCCGGGATGCCCTAGAAGCTCACGCGCAGTCCCAGTCGCAGCGTGCGCGGCTGCTGCCATGTGTTCGCCAGGCCGTAGTGGTCGTTGGTCGGTACCGGGCTCGAGTTGTCGCCTTGATCCAGCGCCCAGACCTGATCGACCTCCGTGATTTTCTGCCGGTTGAGGATGTTGAAGACGTCGGCGAGCACGTGGATCGTCACCGGGCCGACGTTCAAACCGTAGTCGAGGTGCGTGTCGATCTCGTAGGTATTGGGCGTGCGTCCGGAGGTCCCCCGCTCCAAGATGAAGATCTCCGGTCCCGCGTAGTTGTTCCACCAGCCGATGCGTGAGATCGGAGTTCCCGTCTGGTAGTAGCCGGACCCCGAGACGGTGAGGCCGAAGGGGAAGACGTAGGCCGCCTGGAGCTTGGCCTGATGGGTGCGGTCGAGCGCGAGCCTGCCGTATGCGTTGACCTGGAACTCGGGATAGTCGAAGTCGTCGGTGATGTTGGGATTCTTGGCGAAGAAGCCCCCAATCGCCCGGAAGGCGCCGTCGTAGTTGCCCTGGAGCGTGCTGTAGAGGTAGCTCGCATAGACCATCCAGTGGTCGGACAGGCGCTTCTGCGCCGTCAGCTCGATCCCCTTGAAGTAGCGGCGCCCGGGATAGAACGGAAACGCGGGCACGCAGTCGCTCTCGATGCAGGCCTCGGTCGAGGTGCCGGGATTGATGAAGCCGTAGTTGTCGCAGGTGTCCGCCGGGACGCAGGTGTCCTCGATGACCCTCCGGAGGCTGCGGTAGATCCCGCGCACTCCGACGGACCAATTCGTGCTGATCTGGCGCTCGATCCCGAAGACGATCTCGTCCTGATAGGGCGCCTTGATGTGCGGATCGACCGCGTCGACCAGCTTGCCGCGGATGACACATGTGTTGTCGAGCTCATCGGTCGACCGCTCCGCGTCCGGATTGCAATTGAGGCTCACGGGGTCGAAGTTGTACGTCGCGCCGTCCCGTTCGGCGTTGAGCGACCGGATGTTCATGTCCAGCGGGATGACCGGGACGAAGTGGCTGTAAGACCCGGAGACCTTGGTCTTCCCGTCGCTCATCGGGTCCCAGGCGAAGCCGATACGCGGCGAGAAGTGGTTGGTGTTGATGTAGGTCAGACCGTTGAGGCCGCGGATGATCTGCTTCTCCCAGCGCACGCCCGCGTTGAATGTCAGGTTGGGCAGGACGGTCCAGCGGTCCTGGGCGTAGATGGCGAAGCCGTCGTTCTGGGGGGTGGCGATCACGGGCGCCACGACGGCGTTGTCGATCGTCGAGTCCGGGCTGGCGAAGAAGCTGTGAAAGTACACCGGACGCTGCAGCGGATCGTCCTCGTAGGGATCCAGGATCGTGACGAACTGCCCGCCGCTGTAGTTGCGGAAGACGTTGGCGTTCAAGCGCTCGAACTCGCCTCCGAACTTGATGTCGTGGTTGCCCAGGAAATAGTTGCCGTTGGCGCGATAGTCGTAGCGCGTGAACTTCTTGTCGTCGAACTGGCCCGTCCCGTCGGCACCCTGGAAGCCCCCGGAGGCCACCGACACGCCGCCGCGGTTGTCCAGGTAGGCGATCACGTCTCCACCGGGCCCGGGGAGGGTGGAGACGTTCTCGCGGTGATAGCCGAACTGCCCATTCAAAAGGAACTTGGAGGTGATGATCCCCTCGTAGCGGGCGCCGAAATCCGTCCCCCCGACCGTGACCGTCCCCTCGTAGGTCGTGGGCGGTCCGATGACGGGAGCGATCGCGCCAATGTCGTTCGTCGGGTCGCCGAACACCGTCCCGATCAATGTGTGCTGATCGTTCATTCGCCAGGTCAGCTTTCCCGCGTACAGGTTGCTCGTGCTCTTCAGATCGGTCTGCGTCCCGATCACCTCGTCGGGGCCTTGCGTGATTTGGGTGTCCTGGGTATTGATCAGGTGGTCGTAGGCCGCGAAGAACCAGAGATTGTCCTTCAGCACGTAGCCGCCGATGTCGGCTCCGTAGTCGGACTTGGCGAATCCGATCGGAATGCCCGCCGACGTGAGCTCGTCGATGTGCTTGTTGTCGGCCTGGAGGGCGTTGCGATTGATGTACCCGAAGGCGTCTCCGTGGAAATCGTTGCCGCCGGATTTCGTGACCACGTTCAGGATCCCGCCCTGGGCGCCGCCGTACTCGGCCTCGTAGCCCCCCGACTTGAACTCCACCTCCTGGATGAACTCGAAATTGAGGACCTTGCCCTGGTTCCCGATTTCGGCGCCCGTCGTGTTGGCGCCGTCCACGAGGTAGGCGTTCTCCAGCCCGGTCGAGCCGTAGACGGTGAAGGACGTGTTGCGCGAGTCGGAGTCGTCCGTGTTGACTCCCGAAGCCAGCTGGGCGACCGACGAGTAGTTTCGCCCGGTCGGCAGAGCCTGAAACACCTTCGCATCGAGGTTGCGGCCGAGGCTATTGGACTCCGTCTCGACCTGGACCGCTTCGGCGGTCACGGTGACTTTTTCCGTGGCGGCCGGCAGCAGCTCGACCCGGATGACGGCGACTTGGGTCAATCCGAGCTGGACCGTTTGGGTCTTCGTACCCAGACCCTCGAGGGTGACCGTGATCGTGTAGGTTCCCGGCGGCAGCGGGGTCAGGTTGAACCGGCCTTCGGCGTCGGTCACGGACGTGCGCACGCCCTGAAGATTCGGGCTCTTGCCCTCGACGGTGGCGCCCGGCAGCGGGGTCTGCCCCGTTTCCACCACACCGCGAATGCTTCCGGTGGTTTGCGCGAGAAGGGAGGCACTCGCGAGAATCGCGGTGGCGAGCGCGCCGAACAAGCCGACCCAAGGCTTTCTCATGGAGAGGCTCCTTATTTCCGGCCCACGCTATGGCCGAGCGCTTGGACTGTCAAGCTGACCCTTGGTCAGATCGCGACGTTGACGGCCCGTGGTCTTGGGATTAGTGTGGCCGGGATGGACTCGCTCGTCCGCCTCACGCCGATCAGCTCTTCTTGTCGGGGCCCAGCAGCTTCACGATTTCCTTGAGCTCGCGCACTACGCTCTTGTAATCGGGCCCGGACGGCTCAGGCGCGGCGGATTCCTTCGCGGGGGCCGGCGTCACGGCAGCGGCAGCGGCCGCGGGGCTGCTCTTGAGCACCGAGGGCTGGTCTCCGGCGCGGGACACCGGTGTCGCAACCTTCTTGCGCTGATCGCGCAGCGATGGGGCCGCCGCGAGGTCCTGCTCGAACCGGCCTTCCTGAATCTCGGCCTCCAGGCGCTTCTTGGCGCCGGCGACCGTGAATCCTTCGTCGTACAGAAGCTCCCGGATGCGCGCGATGATCCGCACCTCGCGGGCCGTATAGAACTTGGTCCCGCCCCTCTCCTTGCCCTCCGCAAGCACCGGGAACTCCGTTTCCCAATAGCGCAGCACGTAGGGAGCCACCTCCGCGATTCTGCAGGCATCCGCGGGCCGGTAGACTTCGGCGTCGACCTTTGCCACGTCCTTAATCTACCCCGAACCAGGCTTCCGGCGGGAGGACTTTGAGCGTGCCGGCCGCGCCGCGGCGTCTCGGGAGCGCGCGCGCACGAGGATCCGGATCGGCGCGCCGGAAAAATCGGCCCCTTCGCGCAGCAGGTTCTCGATGCGCCGCTGCTCCGAGAAGTGGAGGGTCTCCTCGCGGTTGGCCACCAGCGCGAACGTCGGCGGCGCGACCCCTGTCTGGGCCACGTAGAAGATCTTGAGCGTGCGGCCCGATGCGGTCCGGGGCGCCTTGTCCCGAAGCGCCCGGCCGAGCACACGATTGAGCTCGCCCGTCGAGATTCGCCGATGGCGATTTTCGGCCACCTGCGCGGCCGTCGGCAGGATTTTCGCGATTCCCCGTCCCGTGGTGGCCGAAATCAAGAGAATCGGCGCGTAACGGGCGAAAGGAATCTGCTGTCCCAGCGCCTGGCGAAACTGCTCCGCCGTGCCGGCTCCGGCCTCGCGTTGTCCCGCCACGTCCCACTTGTTCGCCAGAAGCACGAGACCCCGGCCGGCCTGCTCCGCGTAGGACGCCACGCTGGCGTCCTGGCCCGTCGGGCCCTCGCTCGCGTCCACGACCAGCAGCGCCACGTCGCACTCCTCGATGCGTTTGCGCGCCTGAACCACCGAGAGCACTTCGGGCCCGCGGTGCGTCTTGCCGCGCCGCCGGATCCCCGCCGTGTCCACCAGCCGGAACCGGCGGCCGTGGGACTCCAGGATGGCGTCGATCGAATCGCGCGTGGTCCCCGCGATCTCCGACACGATCGCGCGCGGCTCGCCCAGCAGCGCGTTCAAAAGCGACGACTTTCCCACGTTGGGACGCCCGACCACGGCGACCGCGATCTCCGGCAGCCCTCCGTCGGGAGCGCTTTGCTCGGGCTGCTCGGAGGCGAGCTCCAGGCGCTCCCCGATCGCGTGCTGCACGTCGTCGACGCCCAGGCCGTGCTCCGCCGAGACGCCGAAGATCTCGGGAAAGCCCAGCGCCCAGGCCTCCGGCTCGCCCTCGCTGCCCTCCTTGCGGTCGATCTTGTTGGCCACGACCACGCAGTCGCGGCCGGCCTCGCGGATGATGCGCGCGGCGGAGCGATCGCCGGGGAGCACGCCGGCCGACGCGTCCATGACCAGGAGCACGAGATCCGCGCCCCGAATCGCCGCGACGGCCTTTTCGCGGATCGCCGCCGGCATCTTCTCTTTGCCCGACGGGTCGTAGCCGCCCGTGTCGATCAGACGGAACGGCCGGTCGTCGGGCAGGTGCGCGTCGACCTCCAGGACGTCGCGCGTCATTCCCGGCAGGTCGTGCACCAAGGCGCGCCGGCGCTTGTACAGGCGGTTGAAGAGCGCGGACTTGCCGACGTTGGGCCGGCCCGCGATCACGACGCGGAACGCGCGCTGCGTCATCGCGGCGCGTTCCGGCGCGCGGCGAAGGATCGCGCCGTCACTTCGGCGCCTTGGGAACGCCTCCCTCGAGCCGGAGTTGATAGCGCGGATGCGTGAACGGGTGCACATCCGGAAATCGCGTGAAGACCCAGCCCGCGAAGACTTCCTTGCCCTTCTCGAAGACGGCGATTCGCGCCGCGGGATTCTGAGGCTCCACCCCTTCGGAAGTGATGGCCCCGCCGCCCATCGAGAACGCCGGAAGAAAGGCATCCGCCCGCACGACGAACGAGGGATCGGGCAAGGGTGTCGCTCCGCCCAGCGGCACCTCGATGACGCCTTCCGTGCCGTTGGTCTTGTCCTTCCATCCGATGCGCACGCCCGACCAGACTTGCGCGACTTCCGGAGGGATCTCCAGGCGGGTGGGAACCTCGTTCTGAACGCCCGGCGTTTGCGACGGCTCCGCGGCCGCCTCGAGGCGCTCGTGGGAGATGGCCATCCGGATGTCGGGGTTGGGATGGCCCCGCTCGCGGCAGGCCAGAACCACGGCCGCCATCGCGACCGCGGCGACCCGGCGCCTCATCGCTTTCTCGGGCGGCCGGAGCGCCCGAACGCTTCCGGCGGGGACGCTTTTTCCGAGGGGCGCGCCCTGGCTTTGGGCGCCGCCGGCTGGCCCGCCAGCCGGAAATCCAGCCGGCGTCGCACCTCGTCGATCGCCACGAGCTTGACGCGAAAGGAGTCGCCCAGCCGGAACGTCTGGCCCGAGGAGCGGCCTCGCAGACGGTGCATCTTCTCTTCGTAGACGAAGAAGTCGTTCCCCAGCGCCGTCATCGGCACGAGGCCCTCGACGAAGTAGTCCTTGAGCGTTACGAACACGCCGAAGGATGTCACGCCGGTCGCATAGGCGTCGAACTCGCGGTTGAGCTTGTCCTTCATGAACACGATCTTCTTCCAGAGCAGGCTCTCGCGCTCGGCCTGCTCGGCGCGACGCTCCCGCTCCGAGGAGAACGCCGCGACCTCGCGCATCCGATCCAGCAGCGCATCGAAGTCGCGCGCCGGGACGGGCCGCCCTTCCGCGAGCAGGCGCGACAGCTGCCGGTGAACGATCAGATCCGGATAGCGGCGGATCGGCGACGTGAAGTGGCAGTAGTAGGGCGCCGCCAGGGCGTAGTGGCCCCGGCATTCCTCGCTGTACACGGCCTTGCGTTGCGCGCGCAGGAGCAGGTCGTGCAGAAGTCGCTCCTCCGGTTTGTCCTCGATCTGTTTGAGCAACCGCTGAAACGCCGAGGGCGGAATCTCATCCAGGTCCCCCTTGAGCTCGTAGCCGAAGCTCTGGAGCACCTCGCGCAGGTCCACCAGCCGATCCGGATCCGGCCGGTCGTGCACGCGATAGATCGCGGGCTGTCTGGCGAACAGGAGCTTCTTCGCCACGGCCTCGTTGGCGGCCAGCATGAACTCCTCGATCAGGCGGTGGGCGATGTTGCGCGACTCCGGGACGATCCCGACGACCAGGCCGGCGTCGTCCAGGACGATGTCGGCGTCGGGCAGATCGAAGTCGATCGAGCCCCGCGCCTCCCGGCGCCGCCGCAGCAGCGCGGCGACCTCGCCCATGGTGCGAAACGCTTCGAGGAACGGCCCGTAGCGGTTCTCGTCCTCGTGGGTCGGGGCGCTCTCCAGAATGCGGGCGACTTGCGTGTACGTCATCCGATGCGCGCTCCGGATGACGCCCTTGACGAATTCGGAGCCCGTGATTTTTCCAGTGGCGTCCAGCTCCAGGATCGCGGACAACACGAGCCGATCCACGTGCGGGTTGAGCGAGCAGAGGCCGTTGGACAGGCGCTCCGGCAGCATCGGGAGCACGCGGCCCGGGAAATACACCGAGGTGCCGCGCGAGCGCGCTTCGTCGTCGAGCAGAGAGTCCTGCGCCACGTAGTGCGAAACGTCGGCGATGTGCACGCCCAGGCGGAATCCGGTGGCCGTCCGCTCGACCTCGACCGCGTCGTCGAAGTCCTTGGCGGTCTCGCCGTCGATCGTCACGATCCGGTGCTCCCGAAAGTCGCGCCGGCCTTCCAGGTCCGCTTTGCGAACCTCCTCCGGGAAGCGCTCCGCCTCGGCGACGACGGGCTCGGGAAACCGCGGCGGAAGCCGATGCGACCGGAGCACGATCTCGATGTCGACGCCGGGCTCTCCCAGGAACCCCAGGCGCTCCTCCACCACCCCGTACGCGACGCGCCGGCCATCCGGAAACGCCGTCAGGCGAGCCTCGACGATCTCGTTTTCGCGCGCGCCGTTGGACTGGCCCTCCGCGATGCGGATGACCGCGTCGATCTTCGGGTCGTACGGGAGCACGATCTTGCGGTCGTCGTGGGTCTCGAAACGACCGACCACCCGCTCGCGCGCCCGATCCAAGACCTTGACGACGACGCCCGATGTGCGCCCGGCGTCCTTGCCCTTGCGGGTCGAGGACCGCGGCCGTTCCTCCCGGGCCAGGACCGTGTCGCTGTCTAAGGCGCCGTGCATCCCGGAACGCGGAATGAAGAGGTCCTCGCCCCCCTCGACCAGAACGAAACCGAAGCCCTCGGGACGAACGGTCAGCCGGCCCGCGACCAGGTTGGAGAACTCGATGGCCGAGTACTTCTCCCCGCGCACGCGGGCGATCTGCCCCCGCCGCTCGAGCCCGTCGAGCTGCTCTCGGAGAAAGGCTTCTTCGTCCTCGCCCACATGGAGGGACTTCCGAAGCTCCTGAAAGGAAAGCGTCCGGCTGCCCTTCTGGCGAAGTCGCTCCAAGATTTCGGAATCGCGCGGCGACACGCGCGGGAGTCTACCTGTTCGAATGGCGCCGTTATTCGTCCGGGCCCTTGTCCGGATCGACTTCCAGCGGCGCGAAGAGACCCGGAAGCTCGTCGACGGACTCCGGCTCGCGCTCCGCCACCTTCCTCTCCCATCCGCAGGAGTGGCACCGAACGACCCCGTTCTCCGGTATCGAAGACGGGTTGTGCGGATCCTTGCAATAAGGATTGGGACAGTTCCAAGGAAGGTTCGGAGACATGTGGAGAGCCTCGCCGCTCAGTCGGATCTTAACCCCTTTGCCGGCGCAAGGCGTGGGACGTCTTTTCGGCCGAGAGCCGTGGACTGCCCCCGCTCCCAGGCGCGCGCCCTTTTCAGGCTCCGGGCAACGCCGTCCCGAAAGGCCGTCAGGGCTAATCCGCCGCTGGGATCCGAGAGATCCTCGAGATGGCGCAGTCCCGACTCCAGGAGCCGCACGCAGCCTCGGGCCTGGCCCTTTTGGAGCGCGTGATGGAAGCCGGCCGCGATCTGGATGAGCCCCTGCAGGAGCTCTCGCGTCTGCCCCATCTCGCGCAACCAGGCCTCCTCCCAGGCTTCGTGCGCTTCGAAGAATCGGCCCGCGTTGAAGAGCGCGCGTCCCTTGCGGAGGGCCGTGGGCGTGTCCGACGCGGGCGCTGCCATGGGGCTCGCGAGGAGGCGGCAGTCTCAG
>JBDTXY010000109.1:0-8478 GCA_040005945.1 Acidobacteriota bacterium | reverse complement strand
AGGGCCCACAGCGTCCAAGGGAGCAGGCTGGCCCCGGGATGGATTACCGCATAGAAGACCTCCGAGACGATAACCCCAGAGAACGTGTAGCTGACCGCCGAGATCCAGGCCGCGGCGCGCGAGCCGCCGAGGGTTCTCAGCAGCAAGAGCATCCCCCAGCCACCTAAGACCCAATGGATGATCGGAAAGAGTCTCATTGCTAGAGGAAATGCGATCCGCGAGAGCAGAGGACGGATCGGATAGAAAACACCCGCGTTGGGATTGGGCAGAAGCGGCCGTCCCCCCGAAACTGTCGGCCACCAAACCGGAATCTGCCCGCGGGCCCAAGAGTCGTGGACCGCCTTTTCGATCGGGAGATCGTACGGGACGATGTCCTTCCCTACGAAGTTGCGGCGCGCCAGGAGAGTATTGGAATACGCCACGAACACCAGGCCTAACAACAGCAGCGCGAGCAAAGAGTCCTTCACCGAGCGAGGCCATGAGCTTGCCGGGCGCGCGGGCATGTCAGCTCGGCGCATTGTCATCCTCGGGCCGGCCCCGCGCCGCAAACAAGGCGCCGATCGCGGCCAGATAGAGGACCGGCCCGAAGCGGGAGACGTTCCAGCCCGGAAAGCTCTCTTCCCATTCAACCCGGTGTCGCCCCGCCGGAATCGGGATCGCCGAGAAGGCGAGCTGTGCGGGGAAGACCTCGATTTCCCGGCCGTCGAGCCGCACGACGCGATGACTCCAGAATCCCCGCAGCACGAACAGCCACGTCGGCGCCGACGCCTCCGTTTCGAGCACCACCCGCTCCGGACTGCGCTCCAGCACGCGCACCTGCCCAGCCGGCGCGGTGCCTTCCGAGGACCGTCCCGTCTCCACAACGATGTGGCCGAGCGGAAGCTTGGAGAGCTGGGAAAGCGCCGCCACCGCATCGGGCGTTTCGCGCCATCCGGTCGCCAGCCGGATGTCCGGAAGCGCTTCCGGATTCTCGTCCCAATCGTCGCGCCCGGTGCCGCCGATCCGCGCGTACCCCGGGAGGGGTGCCTGGTCGCGGTATCTCAACCCCCAGCGCAGGGAGAAGCTTCCGAAGAACGGTCCGCCGTCCGGGAATTCCGATGCCACGCCCGATATCCTCCGAACGCTCTGGATCCGCGACAGGTCTCCGTTGTCGAAGTCCGCGTTGAACACCGCGCCCCGCCCCCAGAGGACCTGGGAATGCTGCGCGAAGTTGCGCCGTACGATTTCGAGGAACCCCAGGTCGTTCCCCGCTTCGGTCTTCTCGAGCTCTCCCGGCGGCCGGTAGATCATCTCGCCCAGCGCGCGATACTGACCCTGGGGATCCCGCTTCTGCTGGAACCGCACGAACGCCGGCGGCGCGAACACCTCGTCCTCGCGGAATGTCCAGCCGATCCGCCGCGTCGCAGCGATCGGCACCGCCGTCAGGAGCACCAGCCCGGCCAGCACCGCCCCCCGGCGCTTCGCCCTGATCCGATCGAGCCCGACGCAGGTCACGATCCAGAGGAGGGCCGCCTCGGCCAGGGCCGGCGGCAGCTCGCGGGACGCCATGGCCTCCAGTCCCGCCGGCGCGTGCGCGGCCGCCGCCGCGATCCGGCCCGCAACCTTCGGCGCCGCCGCCGCGAAGATCGCCACGATCGCCAGACCCACACCCGCGCGAAGGATCCACGCGGGCAGTCGCGCTCGCGCCCGAAGATCGTCCCACGCCGCGCCCACGAGCAGGGAGAGTCCGAAGGCCAGCACGACGGCGAACTTCTCGGGATTGCGCAGCGCGACCGGCGCGAGGCGGTCGTGCCAGGACACCGGCAGCAGCGCGGGCGGCACGGAGACCACGACGGCGAGAAGCACGAGCCACTTTCCCAATCGCGCGGCGGGGACGCGTCGGTTCCAGCTCGTCACCGCCGCGATCAGCGCCAGCGCCCCGGAGTAGAGCGTCAGAAAGATGCCCATGAACTTTCCCGGATACAGCTCGCGATCCCAGATCGCCGTGTGGTCGTTGGTCCAGACCGCGCCGGAGGGATACGGAATCACGAGCTCCAGCAGCCGGCGCGGCGGAATGGAAAACTCAAAAGCCTCGCGCCACGTGACTCCCGTCACCGCGCGATTCGTCTCGGGGATCCAGAGCATCGTGGCCAGAATCTGCGGCAGCCCCGCCAGCACGGCCAATCCCAAGCTCGCCGAGAGCAGAATCAGGAGAACACCGCGGTGGCCCGGCGCCGCCCCGGCCGCGATCCAGACCAGGCACGCGACGATTGCGAACCCCGTCGTGAACACGTCCCCCGCCAGGATGTCCAGCGTGAACAGGGCCGACAGCAGGAACGCCTTGGAGGCGAAGGAGCTCGGGCGGATCAGGGCCCACACGATCCACGGGAGTAGCGCCATGCCCGGCTGAATGTGCGGAAAGAAGACGGCCGATACTGCGACACCGGAGAACGCGTAGGTCACCGCCCCCATCCACGCCGCCCCGCGCGAGACACCGAGCGCGCCGAGCAACACGATCACCCCGATCCCCGCCAGGGCCCAGTGCAGCACCGTGAAGAGCTTGGCCGAAAACGGAAACGGCAAGACCGCGAACAGCATCCGAACCGGATACATCGCCCCCGCGTTGGGATTGGGCAGCACCGGCCGGCCCCCCGACACGCCCTCGACCCACAGCGGAAAGCGTCCCCGCGCATACGCGTCGTGAACCACCTTCTCCATGGGCAGGTTGTACGCGACCAGATCGCGCCCCGCGAAGTTGCGGCGCAGCAGAAGCGGGTCCGACCACACCGCTCCCATCAGGAGAAAAAACAGCAGGACGGGCAGGACGCGGGACGGCGACGAGCGTGGCGCCGGATGGCGGTCGACGATGTCGTCCACTGCGAGTAGGATAGGGCATCGAGCGGAAAGTACAAAGCCGGCGACGCGCGCAAATCGCTCTGCTCGCGACGCTCGTGCTCGCCTCCACCGCGCTGCGCCTCCTGCTCAATCTCGAGCGGCCTCTGTGGTTCGACGAGCTCTTCTCGATTTGGGCCGCGCGGCTGCCGCTGCCGGACTTGCTGGCGGCGCTGCGCGCGGACTCGGGGCCGCCGCTCTTCTACGTGCTCGCGAAGCCCTTCGTCCTGCTCGCCGAACGCCTCGCCGACGGGGCGTGGATCGCGCGGGTGCCGTCCTTGCTCGCCGCGTTGCTCCTCTTCGCCGGCGTGCGCACGTTTTCGAAAACCAGCGAGCGCTCCTGGTTCGTCCTGCTGCTGTCGTGCTCGCTGCTGCTGAACCTCTATTCCGCGGAGGCGCGCTCCTATGCGGTGCTGTCCCTTCTGTGCCTGGTTCTGTTTCGGCTGGCGCTCTTTGGCGAGCCGACGGGGACGAGGCTCTGCGCGGTGGCCGTTGTCGGCGCCCTCGCGCTCTACCTGCACTACCTCGCGCTCTTCGCCATTGCCGCGCTCCTGATCCTGACGGCGAGCGCGCGGCGGTGGCGCAGTTGCCTGGCCCTGGCCGCGGGCGCGGCGCTCTTCGCGCCGTGGGTTCCGATCTTCCGGGCGCAGCCGTTTGCGGCGGTCGGCTGGATGCGCGAGGCGGCGTGGCCCTCGGCCCTCGGTTTCCTGTCGGCGCTGGGAGGCGTGGGCCGCGCCCCGGCTCCGTTCGGGCCGGTGGCTCCTCCGGTTCTCTATTTCGGCGGCGCGGTGGTGGCGGTCCTCTCACTGGGACTTCTGCTCGCGTACGCGCGAACGGATCGCGCCGTTGGCGAAGCCGCGGGGTTCGTGTTGCTGGTGCTCGCGGGGGCCCTGGCGGCCGGCCTGTCGAAGCCCATCGCGTTCGCCGGAAGAACCGAGCTCGCCGTGTTGCCGGTCTGGATCTGGGGCCTCGCCCGTGCGGCGCCGGCCGTCCGCGCCCTGCGCCCGATCTGCGTGTTGTCCGCCGCCCTCGGGCTGGCGGCGACGCTGGCCGTGGTGATGGCACCGCACCCGCCCTCGCCTTCGGTCGCGCTGGCCGAGACGCTGGCGCATGTGGCCGGACCGGGCGACGTCGTCGTCGCGGCGACCGGGTTCTACCTTCCCGCGCGGCTGGCATCCGAGCAGGGCCGGCTGGCGGCCCGCGTCGAGCCGTTCACCCGCGACCTCGGCGAGCACCCGGGCTGGTTCGTCTCCGCCATGCCCGGCGCGGAGGAAGAGTCCCGGCTGGCATCCGCGCTGGCGAGTGTGGCTCCCGGGAAACGCCTGTTCTTCGTCATCCCGCCCGTGTACGCGACCTCGGCGCTGGCCCGAGTTTTCGCGGCGCCGGGGGGACGGGCGCGGGAGCTCATGCGGTCCCCTGACGCGCTGGTCGTTCTCTGGACGCGCGCGCCGAGCTAGGTCGCCCGCCGGCGTCCGGGCAGCCAGAGAAGCGCCGACAGCAGGACGCAGAGCGGGGGCCCGGCCACGGAAACGGTCCCGCCCGGAATCTCTTCGCGCCACTGGATCCGGTGCCGCCCCGCTTCGATCGGAACCGCAGAGAAAGCCAGCTGCGCGGGCACGCCATCCACCTCCCGCCCATCCACGCGGACCGTGCGGTGCTCCCAGTAACCGCGCACGATGAAGAGCCAGGTCGCTTGCGGCGCGTCCACGTCCAGGATCAATTGCTCCGGGGAGCTTTCAACGACTCGCACGGCGCCGGGCGGTGCGCTCCCGCGAGCCTGCCGGCCGGTCTCCAGGACGACCTCCCCCGGCTGCAGGTCGGGAAGCGCTCGAAGCGCGTCCACTCCGGAGGCCTCCTCTCGCCAGCTCTGGAGCAGTCGGATGGAGGGGAGGGCGGATCGGTTCTCGTCCCAGATCCGAAACGCATCTCCCCCAAACGGCGCGAAGCCGGGCAGGGCGGCCTGGTCGCGGAATCGAATGCCGAAGCGCAGTCCCAACGCCGCGAAGAACGTGCCGTCCCCATCGCGCGAGGCTTGGCTCGAGACCCGACGCAGGGTGTCCAGCCGCGAAAGGTCGCCTCGGTCCAGGTCCGCGTTGAAGATCACGCCGCGGGCCCAGATCGCGGGCGTGTGGCAGTACCAGGATTGGCGCTGCAGCTCGACATGGTAGGGATCGGCGAGCAGCGACCGCTCCAGCGTGGGCGTGGCGGGACGATAGAGCGACTCATCCATGGTGCGGAATTGCCGGAGGGGATCCCGGCGATCGATCGTGCGCGCGAAACGCGTAGGTGGAAAAACCGCTCCCTCCGAGGCCGTGCGCGGGATGCATCGCGTCGCGGCGAAAGGCACCGCGGTCAGGAGCGCCGCCGCCCCCGCGAGCCGGAAACGTCCGGGGGACCGCAGACGCTGGAGCCCGACCCACGAGGCCGCCCACAGCAGACCGGCCAGAGCCAGCGCGCCGGGAAGCTCGGCGCCGGCCTGCGTGATGGATTCGGGAGGAGCGCCGACCGCAGCAGCGGCGATCGACCCGGCCTCCCGCGGGAACATCCGGGCCGCGCCCGCCAGCAGCGCCAGCCCGGCGACGACGGCAAGGAGCCCGGTCGGAGAGCGCGCGGACCGCAGGGATCGATCCCAGGCGATCCCCGCCGCGATGGCCATCGCCAGCGTCGCGCCCAGAACGAACTTCTCGGGATACCGCAGGGGAATCGGCGCCGACCACGCGGACCACACGCGCGGCAGCAGACCGCCACCGACCGCGAGACCCAAGGAGGCTAAGAAGAGAGCGAGGACGCACCTCTGGCCGGCCACGCGAGGCTGGGCCCGCGACCCCAGGAGTCCGAGCACCGGAAGGGCTCCGCAGAACAGCGTCGCATAGAAACAGCGGAACGCTGCATGGCCCCAGTTCATCGCGTCGTCGAACGCCCATGTCGCGCCCCACGGATACGGGATCACGAGCTCCAGCAGGCGCCAGGGCGAGAGGGAGTATCCCAGAGCCTCTCCGAGTCGGATCCCGCTGACCGCACGTTGGGTCTGAGCAACGAGCGATGCCGTCGCGACGATCTGCGGTGCCGCCAGCAGGCCGCCCAAGAGAAGCCCCAGTCCGAGCGCTCCGAATTCTCTGCCCCGCTGCGCGCGCGCCGTTTCCAGAACGATCCACAGCACCGCGGCCAGGACCGCGATCGAAGCCGAGACGACGTCCCCGCCCAGGAACAACAAGCCGTACGTCAGTCCGAGGGCCACCGCCTTTCGGTGGGCGCTCCCCGGCCGCACCATCGCCCAGAGGGTCCACGGCAGCAGCGCGGCTCCGGGCTGGAGGGTGGTGTAGTAGACCTCGGACACCATGACACCCGAGAAGATGTAGGTGGCCGCGCAGATCCAGGCCGCGCCGCCAGAGGCGCGCAGGGCGCGCGACAACAGGAGCGCTCCAACTCCGGCCAGCACCCAGTGCGCGACCGGAAAAATGCGCATGGCCACGGGGAACGGAAGCAGCGCCAGCAGCGGGCGAACCGGGAACAGCGACCCCGAGTTGGGATTGGGGAAGAGCGGACGTCCTCCCGACACGTCCTCGCTCCAGACGGGCAGCCGCCCGCGGCTCAAGGCGTCGTGCACCGCCTTCTCCAGCGGAAGGTTGTAGGCCAGGATGTCCTGCCCCACAAAGTTTTCTCGGGTCCAGAGCGGCTTGACGTAAGCGGCCACGACCAGCGCGGCCAAGAGAATCGCCGGCAGAACCCAGGCGCCGCCTCGTCCCGAGCCGTCCGGGCCGCGGCCCGAGGCGCCGATCACGGCTTGCGCGCGATCGCCAGCAGCGACATCCCCACGGCCGGAGGCTTGCGCTCCTCGCGCTTCAGGAGCGGCATCAGCAGCTTGAAGGCCGCCAGCTGTCCGCGCGGCAGGACCCGTCGGCGCAGGATGCGCCCGTTGAGGTACCAGCCCAAGATGCCTGGCCGATTCAGGAAGCGGCTCTCTTCGAGAACGAACCCGGCGGCGCGGATCTTCTCCTCCAGCTCCCGCTTGTCATATCGGCGGAAGTGCCGCAGGTGCTCGTCCAGCGTGCCATACAGCCATGGCAGCGCCGGCACGATCAGGATCAAGCGCCCGCCCGCATCCAGCGTCGCGTGCATATCCGTCAGCGTCGCCGTGTCGTTCTCGATGTGCTCGAGCACGTTCAGGCACACGATCGTGTCCACGCGCAGGCCGCGCACCTCGTCTTGCTCCGCGGGGGCCAGAGGGAAGCGGTAGGACGCGACACGAACCGACGGATTGTCCCGAAGCGACCCGCGCAGGTATTCCAGCGCGACGGGGTCCAGATCCGACGCGACGACCAGCTCCCGCGGGAGCAGGTGCCGGGTCATGTTGCCGAACCCCGCTCCGATCTCCAGCACACGCGCGCCCAGCGCGCCGCGGAAGCGATCCGCCAGCCAGCGGTTGTAGGGCTCCAGGCGGGCCATCCGCGCCAGCGTGACGTGCCCCACGTTCTTGGGATCCTCGGCCTCGCGCAGCGAGTGGCGCAGGATCGTCCAGAGCGCGGAAAGCGCGTCCTTCCATCCGATCTTCTTGCCTTCCTCGTAGGTGCGGCCGTAGTAGGAGATGGGCACCTCGAAGATGCGGTACCCGCGGCGCGCGACCTTGGCCGTGATCTCCGGCTCGATGCCGAACCGCAGCGATTCGATCCGCATCGACTGGACGACCTCGCGGCGGAACATCTTGTAGCAGGTCTCCATGTCGGTGAGGTTCAGGTTCGTGAACATGTTGGAGGCGAGCGTCAGGAACCGGTTGCCGACCGTGTGCCAGAAATACAGCACGCGGCGCGCGCCGCCGCCCAGGAACCGCGATCCGTAGACGACGTCGGCATGGCCTTGCTCGATGGGGGCCAGCAGCTTGAGGTATTCCATTGGGTCGTATTCGAGGTCGGCGTCCTGGACGACCACGACGTCGCCGATCGCGTAGCGGAACCCGACCGCGACCGCGGCGCCCTTACCCTGGTTGACCGGCTGCAGGAACACGCGGACGCCGTCCTTGCCGTCGAGCTCGCGGAGAACCTCCCGGGTGCCGTCGGTGGAGCCGTCGTCGATGATGAGGATCTCTTTCTCCAGGGGCACCTCGCCGACGCGGCGCACGATCTCGCGGATCGTCTGGGATTCGTTGTAGACGGGCATCACGACCGAAAGTTTCACTGGTTGTCTCCCTGCGGCAGCTCGAAGAGGTCTATCGAGTACCCGACCCGTCCCACCAGACGCCCCGACGCGGCGATCCTCCGCTGGAGGGTTCGCAGGGCGCCGGCGATCTCCGTCGCGCCATGATACGCATAAAACTCGGGCCCCGCGGTTTGCAGGAACACCGAGATCGCGACGAGGTTGCCGCGCACCACCGGCAGCGCCGAAAAATCGGGGACGCCGATGCGATAGTCCACGCGATCGCCTCCGAAGTAGCACACGGTTGGATCGGTGACCCCGCGCCGCCGCAGCTCCGCGGCCAGCCGCTTCAGGTCCAGTCCCCAATCGACGTTGGAATCCGAGAGAATGCGCGCGCCGTTGACCGGCCCGCCGGACAGCGGATTGAAATACGACAGCTCGTGCGGGTGGATCCATGCGAGCTCGGCGGCGCATAGC
>JBDTXY010000108.1:0-8497 GCA_040005945.1 Acidobacteriota bacterium | reverse complement strand
CCTTGAAGGCCGAGAGGGTCGGCAGGTCCAGGGCCCGGTTCGCGATCTCGCTCGGGACGACGCGCGCCTCGGGAGGCAGGTCACGGGCCTCGATGGGTTCCGCGTCGGTCATGATCAGCACCCGTTCGATCAGGTTGCGCAGCTCCCGCACGTTCCCGGGCCAGCTCCTCGCGGAAAGCATCGCAACGGCGCTCGGCGCGAAACGCCGCGGCTTGCGGTGATCGCGCTCGGAGAGGCGCCGGGAGAAGTGCTCGGTCAGGATCGGGACGTCCTGGGGCCGCTCGCGCAGCGGAGGCGTTCGCAGCGGGACCACGTTGAGCCGGAAGAACAGGTCCTCACGGAAGCGGCCTTCCTGAATCGATTCCGTCAGGTCCCGGTTGGTCGCGGCGATGACGCGCACGTTGACGCGGCCCACCCGCGATGCGCCGACGGGCTCGACCTCGCCCGCCTCGAGCACGCGCAGAACCTTGGCCTGCGCGCGCGCCGACATGTCTCCGACCTCGTCCAAGAAGATCGTCCCGCCGTCGGCCTCGACGAACTTGCCGGTCTGCTTGCGGACGGCGCCGGTGAAGGAGCCCTTCTCGTGCCCGAACAGCTCGGACTCGATGAGCTCCTCCGGAATCGCGGCGCAGTTGACCTGGACGAAGGGGCCGTTGGCCACGCGCGAGCTGCGCTCGATCTCGCGGGCGACCAGCTCCTTGCCGGTTCCGCTCTCGCCCAGGATCAGGACCGTCGCGGTCGTCGGCGCCGCCCGGGCCACCTCGGCGCGCAGCTTTTGCATCAGATCGCTGTCGCCCACCAGGACGGTGTCTTCCTCGACCCGCTTGCGGAGTCGCTCGTTCTCGGCGCGCAGCCGATTGCCGGAGAGCGCGTTCTTCACCGAGACCAGCACCCGTTCGCGCTGGAGCGGTTTCTCCAGGAAGTCCGCGGCCCCGCGCCGGGTGCACTCCACCGCCGTGGCGATGTCGCCGTGGCCCGAGATCATCAGCACGGGAGGCGCATTGCCGCGCGCGACGATGCGATCCAGCGTTTCCAAGCCGTCCATGCCCGGCATCTTGATGTCCAGGAGCACGGCGTCGGCCGGGGCGCTGTCGAGCTCCGCTAAGGCCGCGCGCCCGTCGGGGGCCGCGGCCACCTCGTACCCCTCGTACTCGAGCACCATCCGGAGCGTGTCGCGGATCGCCGCTTCGTCGTCGACGACGAGGACTCTCTGTGTCATTGCTATCCCCTACACCGCAGGAGAGGAGCTTATTCCCTTCCGCGGCCAAAACAACTGCGCCCGCCTGAGGCGGGCGCAGTCTCGAAAACGGCAGCGATGGCTAGTCGATCTTGACCAGAGCGAACCGCGAGATGTTGGCGCGAGAGCTGTACACGTAGAGCTTGAGGTAATCGCCCTTCTTCGCCTTGGCGACCAGCTTGCCGAACTCGTCGGCCGTGGCGACCTTCTGCCCGTTGACGGCCGTGATGATGTCTCCCTCCTGGATCGCCGCGTCGGCGGCGGGAGAGACTTCCTTCACGCGAACCACCAGCAGGCCGTCGATGCCGGCCTTGATCCTCTGCATCTGCCGCACCTGCGGGGTGAGCTCCATGACCGAGACCCCGATCTTGTCGCGGGAATCGTCGGAGGCCAGTTTCTCGGGGTTGCCGCTCTCGCCACCCTCGCCCTCGCGCTCGGACAGGGTCGCCGTCAGGTTCGTCTCCTTGCCCTCGCGCACGACGCCCAGCTGAACCTTGCTGCCGGGAGCCTTCCCGGAGACGTAGCCGATCAGATCCCGCGTGTCCTTGACGGGAACCCCGTCCACCCGGACGATCGTGTCGCCGGGGCGCACTCCGGCCTTCTCGGCGGGCTTGCCCGTCTCGACCGACTCGATGAACGCGCCGTCCTCCGTCTTCAGGCCGAAGGCGGCGGCGCGGTCCGAATCCACGTTGACGATGTTGATTCCCAGGAAACCGCGGACGACCTTGCCCTTCTCCCGCAGCTGCGGAAGGACCTGCTTCAAGGTGTTCACCGGAATCGCGAACCCGATGTTCTGGGCCGGTCGGAACATCGCCGTGTTGATGCCGATGACCTCGCCGTTGACGTTGATCAGCGGGCCGCCGGAGTTGCCGAAGTTGATCGCGGCGTCGGTCTGGATGTAATTCTCGAAGCTGCGCGTGGCCGCGTCGGCCGTCAGGCCCGAGCGGTCCTTCGCGGACACGACGCCGACCGTGACGGTCTTGTCGAAGTTGAGGGGATCTCCGATCGCCATGACCCACTCCCCGACGCGGAGCTTGTCCGAGTCGCCCAGGGTCAACGGCGTCAGGCGCTGCTTGACGTCGACCTTGAGCAGCGACAGGTCCGTCGCGGGATCCTTGCCGATCAGCTTGGCGGTGTACTTCTCCTTGTTGTTGATCCGGACTTCGATCTTGTCGGCGCCCTCGATCACATGGTTGTTGGTGACGATGTAGCCGTCTTCCGAGATGATGAAGCCGGTTCCGCCCTGGACTTCCTTGTGCTCTTCATCGTCCCGCGGTTGGCCGCGCCGCGAGCCGCCGGGAGGTCCGAAGAAAAACTCGAACGGATCGCCTTCGCCGCCGAACGGGTTCATCTGGCGCCGCCCCTGCGATCCCTTGACGATGTCCGTCGAGGTGATCGACACCAGGGAGGGCATGACTTCCTGCGCCACGTCGGCGAAGGAGGGCAGCAGCACGCCCCCGGTATGGATGGGTCGCGCCGCGGGAGTCGTCTTCTGGTTCTGGGCCTCGGATTTGGGGGTCACGTTGATGGAGCTGGCCACCACCATGCCGAACACGACGGCGGCGGCGATCAGCCCGGAAAAGGAAAGGGCGCGTTTAGTGGTTCTCTCCATAGGGTCGTCTTTCTCCTAAGTCGTGGTCCCGGTGCGGGACCCTTTACGAAACGCTCTCTCCGGAGTGTGCATTCCTGAATTTGGGGGGAATCCCGAGCCTTTCGTGCTCGACCAGGATGCACCGGTCCATGGCCACTCCGATTCCCCCACCCTCCAGCCGCCGGGCGGATGGGGCGTCCACGACGCCCTGCTGCATGAAGAAAAAGCCCACGCCGCGGGCCAGCGCCTCGTCGGCGATCGGGGCGACGGCCTCCGACCTCCGGAAGACGTCCACGATGTCGACCTTAACGTCCGCGGGGATGTCCGCGACCGATCGGAAGCTCGGCTGGCCCAGGATCTCCCGGTGGCCCGGGTTGACCGGAATCACGCGGTAGCCCTGCTCGATCAGGAATCGGGCGATCGCGTGAGACGCCCGCGAAGGGTTCGGCGAGCAACCCACCACCGCGATGGTCTCCGCGGTTTCCAACGCCCGGCGAATCCGATCCGGCTCGTTCACCGCGGCTTGGCCTCCTGCTCCTCGGGACGCATGTTGTAGAAGAAGGTTACGGTCACGCCCTCGCGGGTGGAGCCCAGATCGGCGGGGAGGGGCCGGAAGGGCGAGGACTTGACGATCGCCTGGAACGCCGCGAAGTCGAATGGCGGAATGCCGGAACCGCGCAGGATCTTGGCGTCGGCCACGCGCCCGTCGGCGAGGATGAAGAACCGCACCGTCAGGCTGCCCTTCCAACCCAGGCGGGCCAGCTCCGGCACGTCCCAGTGGAGCTTGATGCGGCGGATCATCTCGGCGGCGTAGGGTCCCCAGTCGTACCAGCTGCTGTCGAAGGAGACCGGGCCCGAGTCCACGAAACCGCCTTCGGCGCTGCCCTCGGGAGCACCGCCCTCGCCTCCCACCGCGCCGCGCGCGGCCTCCCGGATGGCGCTGTCCAATCCGGCGAGCTTGGTCGTCTCCTTCGGCCCCGTGGCCTTCGGGTTGTGCGGGGAGGGAAACTCGGAGGGCTTCTGGTCCGCGCTGGACGGCTGCGCCGCGGCCCGTTCCTGCGCCTCCGCCGCCTTCTCGCCCGGGCGCGCTTGCACCTGCGCGCCCGTGATTTTCGGAACCTTGGGCCCCGGGGAGAGCCCCGCGACTCCGGTCGACGGCGGCACGTACGGCGTGTCGGACTTCTGCCGCGCGGGGTCTCCGCCCCCGGCCCGTCGGTCCGCATCCGACAGCGGGGATCGTTTCGGATTCTCCCGGGCGGGGCCGGGCACGTCTTGGAAAGTCACCGGGATCGGACTGTCGTCTTTTTCCGGGGGGACCATCGCGAACAGATCTCCCTTTGCACCTCCGGGAATGCGGGCGGGAGCGAACATCAGAACCAGGACGAGCAGCACGTGGATGATTAGAGAGATCAGGATCGCGCGCTCGATCGGAAAAGGACTGATGGGATGTTCCTCCAGACCGGCCAGCTCTCCCAGGGTGCTGTGCGCGGTCAGCGGCGAGAGAAGCTGGGGAGAAGCCTCGAGTTGGACGGGCGCGGCCCCTGAGAGAGAAAGGACCGAACGCCGCTCCGGCTCTTCCTCGGACGCCCCCGACCCGGCTCCCGCCCGGCTGGCCAAAGAGTCCAGCATGCTGTGCGAGATGGACCCGGCGTCATCGCCCCGGTCCGAGGCGTCGTCCCCGCCCTGGTCGGCCCCGTTGCGGCCGAACCAGAGCCAACGCTTCCGCGCGCCGAGAGAGGCAAGTGTGCCCCGGTCAGACGAGAAGGGACTCGGGTCCTCGGGGTCAGACACGCAACTCTCCCTTTGCGGCAGTACCGCTCGAACTGGGTAACACGGCCTCGAGGGCCGGGATTCTCGGGAATGTAGACTTTACGACGTGCACCCCTCCGAGAATGCCCGCCGGATGGCCGTCCTCGTCCATACCGCGCTTGTGGCATCCATCGGCGCCTTCGCGGTCGTGCTCCTCTTCTTCCGCTCGCAAACGCTGGAGCTGACTCCAGGTCCCCCGCCCTCCCCGCGGCTGATCCCGGCTCTGGCGGCGATCGGCCTGGGCCAGTTCGCGATGGCCTCCTGGATCGGCCGCGGTCTGCTCAAGTCCCGCCGTTCCGGGGCCGGAGAGCGAGTGCGCCTCTACTTTCTGCTCCGCGCGTCGGCCGCCGAGGCCATCGGCCTGTTCGGGCTGGCGGCGGGACTCCTGGGGTCGCCCGCGATCCAGACTCTGGCTCTTTTCATGCTCAGCGTGGCCGCCATGCTCATCAGCGCCCCCACGCGCCGGGCGTGGGAGCGGGCCGTTCGATCGGCAGAATCCCCCGGTCCCTGAAGGGGTTAACGGACCCAACGCGGATCGGTTTCTCCCCTCGGAACGCGCGGCGCCGCGGTGGCGGGCCGCTTGCCCCATCTGATATAAAGTCGGCGTTTCGGGAAATGCGGGCTTGGCCCGCTTTTTTGTTCGATGAAAACGCCTTTGAGCGAGAAAACGGCGCGCGAAATCGGCACGATCGCGGAGGAAAAGGGATGCCGGCTGCTGGCGGTCGAGACCGCCGGGGCCGGGCGTTTTACCGTCCTTCGCCTGGTGTTGGAGCGTGCGGATGGAGGCGCGGTGACGGTGGAGGACTGTGAGGCCGTATCGCGGGACGCATCGGTGGTGCTCGACGCCACCGACGAGATCGCGCACCGCTACACGCTCGAGGTTTCCTCGGCCGGCCTGGATCGCAAGCTCTACTCCCTGGAAGACGCCGTCCGGTTCGTCGGGCGGAGGGTGAGAGTCAAGACCGAAACGCCGGTCACGCCGGAACCTCTCTCCGTCGGCAACGGCCGGACTCCGGCGATTTCTCCGGCGCGCAATTTCGGCGGCGTGCTCTCGCAGGTCGAGGGCGATCGGCTGACCGTCGTTGATGAGGCAGATCGCAAAATCTATAATGTCCGTTTCGGCGATATTCGACTCGCCCGGCTCGACTTCGAGTGGCCGGAGCGGGGGCGATAGGAGAGCGGGTTCGACATGATCATCGATCCGTCGGTCATCCGACAGGTTTCGCGCGAGAAGGACATCGACGCCGAGAAGATGTTCGGCGCGCTCGAGGAAGCCATGTCCTCGGCCGCGCGCAAGTACTACCACGACAAGGCGATGTTCACCCTGATCGACCGCCAGTCCGGTGAGATGACCGTGTATTCCCCGCGGACCGTCGTTGCGGAGCTGGACACGGAGTCCGAGGAGCCGCCGCCGCAGGTGCTCCTGGACGAGGCGCAAGAGCTGATCGCCCAGAAGGGCACCAAGGCCGAGGTGCGCGTGCTGCGTCCCGGCGCCGAGGGTCAGCCGCCCACCGAGGTGCACGAGGTGGCGTTGGGCGACGAGGTCCGGATCTACCGCGAGACCGTGGGCCTGGGCCGCATCGCGGCGCAGACCGCCAAGCAGGTGCTCTACCAGAAGGTGCGCGAAGCCGAGAGGGACAACGTCTACAACGAGTACTACCCCAAGGTCGGCGAGCTGATGAACGGGACCGTCAAGCGATTCGAGCGCGGCGACATGATCGTGGATCTGGGCCGCTCCGAAGCGATCATCCCGCGCGATCAGCAGTCGCGGGCCGAGCGCTACGGCCAGGGTGAGCGAATCCGCGCGATCCTGTACGACGTGCACCGCAACCCCAAGGGGCCGCAGCTCGTGCTCTCGCGGACGGATCCCCGCCTGCTGATTCGCCTCTTCGAGATGGAAGTGCCCGAAATCTACGACGGCACGGTCGTCATCAAGGGCGCGGTGCGCCAACCCGGCGAGCGCGCGAAAGTCGCGGTGCGGTCGCGGGAGCGGGACGTCGATCCGGTGGGCGCCTGCGTGGGCATGCGGGGCAGCCGGGTCCAATCGATCATGCGCGAGCTGCACGGCGAGAAGATCGACGTCATCCTCTACTCGGACGACCTGATCACGTTCGCCCAGAACGCGCTGGCGCCGGCCAAAATCACCCGCGTCTCGCCCATCCACCACGAGGACGGGGGCATGAGCCTGGACTGCGTGGTCGAGGACGATCAGCTCTCCCTGGCCATCGGCAAGAAAGGCCAGAACGTTCGCCTGGCGTCTGCGCTGATCGGCATGAAGATCGAGATCAAGGGCGAGACGGAGGTCAAGGGAGAGGTCGCGCAGGCGCTCTCGCGGATGCTGGAGGCCTCGCGCCGCAGACAGATCGCGGTCGCCGAGATTCCGGGCATCGGAGAAAAGACCGCCGAGCGCCTGGCCGAGGCCGGCATCACGACGCTGGGCGACCTGCTGGGCAAGTCCTCCGAAGAGCTCGCGCAGCTGCCCGGCATCGGCGAGAAGTCCGCCGAGAAGATCCTCGAGGCGGCGCGGGCCGCGGAGGACGAGCCCGCCGCCGAGGACGAGGACGAATACGAGGAAGAGCCGCAGGCCACGTCAGAGACCCCCGAAGAAACGGGCGTCAGGGAGTAGATCCAGCCGCATGGGAAAGATCCGAGTCGAAGAGCTCGCCGCTCAGATGGGCATCGGCAGCAAGGAAGTCCTCTTCCTCCTGCAGTCGATCGGCGTGGACGTCCAGTCGCCGCAGGCGGCGCTGGATGAATCCACGGTTCTGGCCATCCTCCAGGGAAAGACGCACGCCCCCAAGCAGCTGCTCGTCCGCGACAACCAGGCGCGCCAGGTCCGGCCGCAGAAGAGCGCATTGAACCGCATCAAGATCATCGACAAGGCGCCGGGAAGCAAGGACCAGCAGGAGCCGACGCCGGCCGAGCTGGACACGGCCCGTCGCTCGTCCAGCGAGACCAAGGCGGCGGCCAAGGCGGCCGAGCCCGCGCGCACGGCCGTCGTGCCGCAGGAGCCCGAGGCCGAAACTCCCAAGCCTCTCCCCGCCGTTCCGCGCAAGATCGTTTTGCCGCCCCGACCCGCGCCACGCCCCGCGCCGGGCGCGGGTGTGGCCATGCGGCCCACCGGCCCTGCTGCGGGTCCGTCCGGTCCGGCGGGAGCAGCGCGCCCGGGCGTTCCGATGCGGCCGATGGGCCCCGCCCGCGGACCCCTGGGACCATCGGGACCGCGTCCGGCCGGACCCTCGGTCTATCGCCCCACCCCGGGTGGACCGGGGGCGCGTCCGCTGGGCGGACCTCCGCGGCCGGGCGTTCCCCTCGGACGCACCAGCCCGGCCGCGCCCGAGCGCGGACCCGCCAAGCGCAAGAAGGACGACAAGGAAGAGGCCAAGAAGACGGCCGCCGGCAAGCGCGGCGCCCGCCCCAAGATCACGGTGGCCGACGAAGTCGACCTGCGCGAGTTCGTGGGAACCTATCAGGAAGACACGTACTCCGACATTTCGCTGCCGCTCATCGAGAAAGCCGCTTCGGATGAGACCGAGGCGGCCACGAACACGGCCCGCCCCGTCTCCAAGTCCGCGATTCGCCGCGCCGCCAAGGAAACGCGCGCCCACGACTCGGGCAAGCTGCTCGAGTTCAAGAAGCCCGCGCCCACCGGGCCGGTGTTCTTCACCGAAGGGGTCACGGTCAAAGAGCTTTCGGAGAAGCTCGGCGTCCTCTCCCGCGACATCCAGCGGCTGCTGATGCAGCGCGGCGTTCTGGCCACGGTCAACCAGACGCTCGACGCTCCCACGGCCGTGCAGCTGGCGCGCGAGATCGGCGTCGAGGCCGCGGTCGTTTCCTTCGAAGAGGAGATGGAGCTGACG
>JBDTXY010000107.1:0-8529 GCA_040005945.1 Acidobacteriota bacterium | reverse complement strand
CAAAGCTTCAACCTGCTCTCCCGGACTTCCGCGATCGAGAACGTGGAGCTGCCCTTGATTTATTCGTCGGAGACGCTCTCGGGCCGCGAGCGGGAGGAGCGCGCCCGCCGGTGCCTGGCGACGGTGGGCCTGGCGGGGCGGGAAGACCACCATCCCAGCCAGCTCTCCGGAGGACAACAGCAGCGCGTCGCGATCGCGCGCGCGCTGATCAACGACCCCAAGCTCATCCTGGCGGACGAGCCCACCGGGAATCTCGATACGAAGACCTCCGAGGAAGTCATCGCCGTCTTCCAGAATCTCAACGACCAGGGCAAGACCATCGTCTTGATCACCCACGAGCAGGACATCGCAAACCACGCCAGGCGCACCGTGGCGTTTCGCGACGGGCACATCGTGGATGACCGCGCCGTCGCGTCGCGGCGGCGAGTGGGGTAAGCCGTGCTGAAGTTCCTGATCATCCTCAAGGTCGCGTTGAAGGCGATCGGCCGCAACACCCTGCGTTCGGTCCTGACGGCGCTGGGCATCATCATCGGGGTGGGATGCGTGATCGCGATGATCGCCGTGGGCCAGGGCTCGCAGGCGTCGATCCAGGCGCAGATCTCCTCGCTGGGCACGAACTTCCTCATGATCTTTCCAGGCGTGGCCACGCAGTCGGGCGCCCGCATCTTCACCGGGCAATCCACGATCACCGACGACGACGTCGCCGCGGTTCGCGCGGAGTGCCCGGCGGTGGCCTATGTCACGCCGGTGTCGCGCTCGGCCGCGCAGATCGTGGCCGGAAACCTCAACTGGGGAACCTCCGTCCAGGGGGTCGGCGTCGAGTGGCCGTTCGTGAAGTCCTGGAACGTGGAGAAGGGCGGGTTCTTCAGCGACTCGGACGTGCGGGCGGCCGCGAAGGTCTGCCTGCTCGGGTCGACGGTCGCCAACGCGCTCTTCGAAGGCGTGGATCCGATCGGGCAGACCGTGCGCATCAAGAACTTTCCGTTCAAGGTCATCGGCGTGCTCGAGAGCAAGGGCGGGAACACGCAGGGCCAGGACCAGGACGACGTCGTGGTCGCTCCCTACAGGACCGTGATGCGGCTGCTCAAGAAGACGGTCAAGATCGACATGTTCATGGCCTCCGCCGTGTCGCGGGCGGCGGTCGAGGAGGCGCAGAAGGAAATCGAGGCGCTGCTGCGTCAACGGCACCACATCCAGCCGGGCCAGGACTCGGACTTCATGATCCGGTCCCAGCAGGAGATCGCGGCGACCGCCGATGAGACCTCCCGGACGCTCTCGGTTCTCCTGGCCTCGGCGGCCTCGATCTCCCTGCTGGTGGGAGGGATCGGCATCATGAACATCATGTTGGTCTCGGTCACCGAGCGCACTCGCGAGATCGGCATCCGCATGGCGATCGGCGCCAAGGGCCGCGACATCCTCACGCAATTTCTGGTCGAGGCGCTGACGCTCTCGATCGGAGGAGGCCTGATCGGCATCGCGCTCGGAATAGGGGCCTCCCGTTTCCTGGCGTGGAAGGCGCGCTGGCCCGTGCTGCTCTCCCCGGCGGCCGTGGTGCTCGCATTCGGCTTTTCGGCGGTGATTGGGATCTTCTTCGGCTTCTACCCCGCGCGCAAGGCCTCGCGGCTGGACCCGATCGAAGCGTTGAGGTACGAGTAGGACGAGGAGTTATCAGTCATCAGTTATCAGTTCTCAGTTTTGAACTGTGAACTGAGAACTGTAAACTGAAAACTTCTCCATGCCCGGCCTGCCGTTTGAGCGATTCTGGCGGCGTCTGGATCCGCGGCGCAGCGTCGCGGCTCGCCTGTTGTTCGGATTCTCACTGGCCTTCCTGCTCCCGGGGATCGTCTTCGTCTTCCTGATCCAGCACCGGGTCTCCGCGCTGGAGTCGTCGGCGGCCGAGCAGGTCGCGGGCGTCCGGGTCGCGGAGGCCAGCACCCGGGTGGCGCAGGACGCGGACTTCCGCGCCGAGTGGATCGAGAGCCGCGCGCGAACCGCGGAGGAAGCGGCGTGGGCCCTGTCCGCGGCCGCGCGGCGCGCGCTGACCCACGGCGAGGAGCCATCCGGCGCGGGAGCCGAGCTGTCGCCGGACGGGCGGGGACGTTTGTGGACGGCCTACCCAGACGAGGAGTCCGTGGCGCTGATCGCCACCCCCTCGGCCGCCGCGTTTCGCGACTTCGGCCGGACCCGAACCCTGGCGCCCCTCATGACGGATCTGCTGCGCCGCAGGCCTGCGATTCGGAGCGTCCGGGTCTGGACCTCGTCCGGCCTGGTGCGGCACAGCCCGTGGTTCGACGTGGCCTCGGTCGGCCGCGAGACGAGCGACCTCTTGGAGCGATTCGGGCTGGATCGGACGGCCGACTTTCCGCAGGCGCCTCCGGCCTCGGGCGACGTGGCGATCTGGACCGGAACCTACACGGCCAGCTCGGCGCCGACCGCCGCCGCCCGATTGGTCCATCTGCTGGTTCCCGTCCGAGACGGAACGGGTCAGCTCGCCGCCGGAGTCGCGATGGAGGTCGACGCGCGGCGCTACGTGGTCGAGGCGCTCGAGACCTGGGAGCCTCCGGGGGACTTCTGGTTCGCGATCGACGGCGCCGGCCGCACCGTCCTGATGACGCCGCGCGCGGCCGCGGTCCTGGGGTGGAACGGGATCGGGGGCGCGAAGTTATCCGAGGCCCGCACCCCGGAGTTGAAGCGGCTCGCGCTCAAGACGCTTCGGGCCCAGCAGTCCATGGATCAATACCTCCTGGACGGCCGCCGGACTCGGATCGCGTCGGCGCGTGTGGGCTCGACCGGCTGGGTGTTCTGCGAGGGCCTTTCGGAGCAGGCGCTGGACACGATCCGCGACGAGGCGTCCCGCCTCCTACCGCCGTCGACGTATTCGGGGCTGCGGCGCGACGTGCTGTTCCTCTTCGGCCTCTTGCTGCCGACGGTGATCGTGATCATCGGGATCGTGTCGCGCCGGGTTTCGGCCCCGGTGTCGGAGCTGGTCCGGGTCGCGGAGGAGATCGGCCGCGGCCGGTCGGTCGAGGTGGCAGGCAGGCGCTCCTCGGACGAGCTCGGGCGTCTCTCCGCGGCCATCGACACGATGGGCAAGCGGGTGGCGCGGCGCGTCGAGACGCTCCGCCGCCTGCACGACTTCTCCCGCTCGGCCTATCGGATGACGGATGTGGCCGAGGTCTTGGCGCGGGCGACACAGGCGGTCGCGGGTTTCACCGGAGCGGAACGGGTCTTCTTCATGCTGTACGACCCGAATACCAACCGGCTCGCGGCGCAGCTGCCGGCCTGGAACCTGACCGAGGAGATGGCGCAACAGATCGCCGTTTCCGTGGACGCCCGCTCGATCGCCGGCCTGGTGTTCCGCACGGGCGAGGCCTATTGCTCCAACGACATCGACCGGGATCCGTACACGCATCAGGGCCTCAAGGCGCTCGTCGGCGCGCGCAACAGCGTGGTCGCCCCCTTGAAGACCGAAGAGGAGACTCTGGGCGTCGCCGTCGCCATCAACCGCGATGGCGGGTTCGGCCAGGAGGAGATCGACGCCGTAACCTCCTTCGCCGACCTTGCGTCGCTGCTGCTGCGCAACGCGCGTCTCTACGGCGAGCTGGTCGGAACGGTCGACGAGCTACGCCGCGCCAACCGGCTGAAGGACCACTTTCTCCAGAACGTCAACCACGAGCTGCGCACGCCGTTGACGGCGATCGTGGGGTGGACGGACCTCTTCGGAGAGGAGGACGTGGACGAGAAGACGCTGCGCCGCGGGCTGCGCCAGATCCGGCAGTCCTCTCGGGTGCTGCTCGCCTTGATCGACGACCTGCTGGACTTGGCGCGCATGGATCGGGGGGCGCTGACGCTCCAGTGGAAACCGGTGCTGCTCTCCGAGGTGATCCATCGGTCCCTCGACACCGTGCGGCTCATGGCCGACACCCGCGGCGTGGTCATGATCGTGGCCCCGTTGCCCGAGCCCATGGCCCCCGTCCGGGCCGACGCGCTGCGTCTCCAGCAGGTGCTGTGGAACCTGCTCGCCAACGCGATCCAGTTCACGCCCGAGCACGGGCGGGTGGTCGTGCGCGTCGAGCGCGAGCCGGAGCGCTACTTGGTCAGCGTCGAGGACGACGGCATCGGGATTCCGGAGGGCGAGTTGCCGCACATCTTCGAACGGTTTCGGCAAGTCGACGGATCGGCCACGCGCGGCCATGCGGGGATGGGGATCGGCCTGGCGCTGGCCCGGTCTCTGGTGGAGCTGCACGGCGGCTCGATCTGGGCGTCGAGCGTGGTCGGGCAGGGGAGCCGGTTTACGTTTTCGCTGCCGATCCGACCCGGATCCTAGGACGCTGCGGGGAGCCCGGTCCCCTTCAGCAGATCGTGAACCACCTTCGCCGTCTCCTCCTTGCCGGGGACGCAGAGGTTGGGGTCCTTCTCGGTGCCAGCGGCCAGAGCGGCCGCGTAGCCCTCGCAGTCGTAGCCGCAGGCGGTGCAGTCGGTCTGCGCCATGGCGGCGTAGAGCTTGAGGGTCAGGTTGCCGTCCTTGGCCATTTCCATGCGCTTGGGCAGCGGGATCGTTTCGTCGTGGAAGGCGGGCGCTTCCTTCTTGGGCTTGGGGGCGGCGACGACGTCGTCCTCCTCACGCCCGGTTTCCATCCATTGGCCCCACGAGAGGCAGGTGGGGCAGATGAAGCTGTAGTCCCAGCCCTGCGGGATGAAGACTGCGGGCGTGCGGTAGACGGTCAGCGCGTCGAAGTCCTGGGGACACGCCGGCGACTCGCGCTCCTGCGCGTCCTTGACCATCGTCTTGACGTGCGGCCGCGAGAACTCGATCTGCTTGGGCTTCTGGGGAAATCGCAGGATCTCGCCCTTGGGGCAGACCATGACGACCTGCGGCTTGTAGACGCGGTCGACGAAGAAGGTGCGCATCGGAACCTCGTGCGACGGGCACACGGAGGGAGCGTCCTTCCAGAAGGACGCGACCAGCTCCGACTTCTCGGGAAGCGACAGTCCCACGCGCGGAATTATAGCGAAGACGCGGAGGGTGTCGTCTACACCCGCACCGTCATCGCGCGCGCGCCGTCATCCCGAGCGCACCGAGGGCCCTCTAGTCCGGTTTCACGAACGGGTTGGCGCGCTTTTCCTGACCGATCGTCGTGCCGGGTCCGTGGCCGCAGACCACGGGGAGATCTTCCGGAAGGCGAAAGAGCTTCCGGCGGATGGACGACAGGATCGTCTCGGTGTCCCCGCCCCAGAGGTCGGTGCGACCGATCGATCGGCGGAAGAGGGTGTCCCCGGAGAAGAGCACGCCCGGCTCGCCTGCAAGGCGAAAGCACGTCGAGCCCGGGGTGTGGCCGGGCGTGTGGATCGCGGTGATCGTCCAGGGACCGAATCGGACCGTCTCCGCGTCCACAATCGCCTCGTCCGGCGGCAGCGGGGGCTGCGCGCTCAACCCGAAGTACGCGGCTTGTTCCGGCAGCGTCAGGTAGAGCGGGAAATCGGCGGCATGGAGCCGGATCGGGGCGGAGGTCGCCTCGCGCACTCCCCGCGAGCCACCGATGTGATCGAAGTGGGCGTGCGTGTGCAGGAGCGCGACGGGCTTGAGCCGGAGGGATTGGAGCTCCTGCACGATCCGCTCGGGCTCATCGCCCGGATCGATCACGACGGCCTCGCCGGAGTCGCGATCGCCAAGGATCGTGCAGTTGCATTGGAGCGGCCCGACCGGAAACGTCTGGACGATGGGCTGCGGCTTCACGGGTGGACGGCCACGACGGTGTCGACGTCGTGGCGTTGCTTCAGGTCCGGATTGGCCCAGACCGTTTGGGGGGACGCCAGGTTGATCTGCACCGACCACTCCTGGTTGTCGGCGCGCCGGTGCTCCGAGGCAAAGAGCTTGCGGCGGCTGCGGGGCGTGAAGATCTCCCAGCGAATCCAGCCGAAGTCCGCGGCGTCGCCGGCGATCGCGAAGGCCGGGATCTTCTCCCCGGCCTCGATGGGCGCTTCCCGAACGGTCATGGGGCGGAAGCCGTTGGCGATCAGCCGCTCCTGAAACTGGGCCACCACGGGCCGGCCCTGATGCGTCAGGGTGTGCCGTCCCCGCGCCACCCCGCGCCCGAGAATCAAGTCGTCCAGCGCGTCGACCAGCTCCTTGTTCATGGGACCCTCGTTCCCGATCTTAACGCGCCGCGCCCAGGGCCGCGGCGCGCAGATTCGGATCCAGACGGTGCAGGATCGCGTGCTCCGAACGTGGAAAAGGAAACGCGGGGAACTGCTCCGCCCATCGCCGCAGTCCCTCGTGCCGCGGCTCTCCCGCGAGCACCAGCCATGCCCGAGATCCCGGAGCCCACGACCAGTTCAGCCGGACGACCTCGCCCTCGAGGTTGGGAAGATCCCGGGCGGGATGCCCGCCGTCCAGAGCTTCATGGAGCCAGTCGGGTCCCGCGAGGTAGAACGCCACGCAAAGCTGGGCGTATTGGTTTTCCGTGAAGATCTTTTCCGCCGGACGGGACTCGCGCCGCAGGTAATCGGCCAGCGCGCGCCAGTCCGCGCGGCCTTCCCGAAAATAGATCTGCAGGCCCCTCACGTCCAGGACCAGAACGCTTGCCAGGGCGGCCGCCCCCGCCAGGCGCGTGACCGGGCGTCGCAGCAGCTCGGCCAGGCCAATGGCGGCCAGAGCGATCCACCCCGGGCCCGCGGGCACGAACCGCCGCGAGAAGTCGAAATGGGGATGCAGCTGTCCCAGGATCTCGATCGCGGCGAAACCGCCCAGTCCCCACGCGGCCAAGAACCGCAGGCCCCTGCGGGAGATCGCGAGCCATGCGCCGACGCCCACCAGAGCCACGAAGAACCAGCCGCCCGCATGCAGACGGTAGCCGTCGTCCGGCGAAAACGTGAAGAACGAAAGGATGCGATCGGCCCGCTGCAGCGAGATCGCCGCACGCGCGGCCATCGGCGGCCTGCGGGCCGCTTCGCGGAACACGGGCCACCACGGGAGATACGCCAGCCACAGAGCGAAGACGAAGGCGGGACTCCACAGCAGGAATCGGCGCGCGCTCCGCCGGCGGTCGCCCGGCGGGCCCGACGCGTCCTCGAGCAGCAGAGCCGCGGCCGCAATGGCGAGCACGAAGGCCGCGGTGTAGAGGGCATAGGCCGTGGCCAGGCTCGCCAGAAACACCGCCGCCAGGCGGACCGCGCCCGGCCGTTCGAGAAACCGGACCAGCGCGTAAAGCGCAAGGCAGAGCGTGAAGAGGGAGAGCGAGTAAGGCCTCAACTCTTGCGAAAAGCGCACGTGGAACGGGGCCATCGCGAGCAGGCCCGCGGCCACCCAGCCCGCGGTCTCACCGGCCCTCCGTGCCAGCAGGGCTCCGAACGCGGCGACGGTTCCAGCACCCCAGAGGAGGGAGGGAATCTTGCGAATGGCGTCGGCGGGATGGAGCATCTCCAGGAACCGGTCGATCACGTAGTCCAGGGGCGGGTGGAACCCGTCGAAGCGCAGCGAGCGCCAGAAAAAATCCCAGCTCCCGTGCAACCAGTAGGCCTGCAGGATTTCGTCCAGGCCGTAGGAAAAGTGATCCAGGCGGTACAGGCGGATCGCCGCCGCGGCGGTCACGATCCCCGCGAGGATCCACCGGAAGCGGCGCGACATCGCCTCAGCATAGCGTGGCGCCGCGCGCGTCCATCGCGGCGCGGCCTGCTAGACTCCCGGCGCTTTGGATCTCCCGGCTCAAGCGATTCGCTTCGCGCTCGCGCTCTGGGTCGGCGGGTCGCTGGTCGTCGTTCTGGCCGCCCCCGTGATCTTCGGAGAGGTGTCCTCGCGCGACCAGGCGGGAAGCATTTTCGGGGAGATGCTCCGTCGCTTCGAAGCCGTCAAGCAGGTGCTCTCCTTGCTCCTGGTCCTCGCGGTGTTCGTGAACCTGGAGCGCGGGAGCGGGCTGTCCCGGCGGGCGGTCGCGGCGGCGGTCGCGATCTTCCTGGCCATCGCGACCAACGTCTATCTGGCCATGGTCGTGCGGCCCAGGATGAACTACTTTCGGATGAAGGTCGGATCTTTCGACGCGGCCGCGCCCAACGACCCGTGGAAGGCGCGCTTCGACCGCGCGCATCGCCAATCCTCGGCGATCTTCTCGCTGGGTTGGATCGCGGCCGCGGCCGGGCTGGCGCTCTGGCCCTGACTAGGGAACGCCTAGCAGGCTGCTGAAAAATGGATGCGGGTGTCGTGTCCGGGGCTTTCGGCCGCAGGCGTCCGCTTTGCGGACGGCGGCCGAGAGTCTTTGCTACCAGGGCCCATTGGTACCCCTGAGGCTAAGTAGCCAAGAACCACTCTCCGCTCCCGTTGGGCGCGTCGAGCGCTCGCCCACTCGTCGCGTCATCGCTCCGAGGTCCCGAGACGCCGTCGGCGGCGAGGGATGCTCCCGCATCGCCGTCGTCGCGCTTCCTTGCATCTGACCCCACGGCGCTCGTAACGCCATCCCACACCCTTTTTCAGCAACCTGCTAGTGCATGTGATGCATTGATCCTGCGTCCATGCCATGCATGTCGTGCCGTCCC
>JBDTXY010000106.1:0-8544 GCA_040005945.1 Acidobacteriota bacterium | reverse complement strand
CACGTCCTGCGACGCTTGGTCGCCCTTGACGACCGAGAAGCGGATGTACGCCTGCGGGGCGACGTCCACGAAGGGCTTGACCACGGCCTTGACGAAGAGGTTCATCTGCGGACGGTCCGGATCGTTCGAGACGACCAGAACGGACTTGGAGATCGGCCCCGAGAAGCTCTTGGTGTCCACACTGGTGTGCACCTTGCCCTCGGCGCCGGGCTTGATCAGCTTGTCGAACGAGGACACCGTGCATCCGCAGGAGGGCCGCGCGTCGGTGATGACCAAGTCGGAGCCGCCGACGTTCTTGATCAGGAAGTCGGTCTCGATCACCTGACCCTTGGGGACCGTCCCCATCTCCTTGGTCTCCTGGGTGATGTCGATCTTGGGGGCCGACACGGCCTTGCCGGGAGCCGCCGCGGGCTTTGCCGCTTGTGCCGCCGGCTTGGTGTCGGCAGGCTTTTGAGCGAGAGCCACCCCCGATGCCAGGAGTGCGGCCAGCGAGAGCCGGCCAAAATTCAGAACATGACGCATCTTCAGTTTCCTCCTGTATGTAGGGGTGCCACAGCCGCGAAACCCCCGGAAATCACGGGATATTTCCGAAAACGACTCTATTAGACCAAACTCCGGGCGAAAGATGAGGGAAATCCGCCGTTTCCACTTCGTGCCGATCGGAGGCACGGCCATGGTGCCTCTGGCGGCCCTTCTCTTGGAACGCGGGCACCGCGTCACCGGGAGCGACCGGACGCTCTATCCGCCCATGTCCACCACCCTGGAGCGCCTGGGCATCGCGGTGTCCGAGGGCTTCGCGCCCGAGCACGTGCCGCCGGACTGCGACGTCGTCGTCGTGGGAAACGCGGCTCTGGCGGATAACGTCGAAGCCGCCGAAGCGCTGCGCCGGCGCCTTCCGGTTCTCTCGCTGCCGCAAGCGGTCCAGAAGTACCTGCTTCCCGGGAAGACCTCCGTCGTCATCGCCGGCACCCACGGCAAGACCACGACCTCCGCGTTGACCGCGTGGTTGCTTCTGGATTCCGGCCGCGATCCGGGGATGCTGGTGGGCGGGGAGATGCGCAATCTCGGCCGCGGTTACCGGCAGGGCGCCGGGCCGCACTTCGTTTTGGAAGGAGACGAATACAACGCGGCGTTTTTCGATCGCGGCCCCAAGTTTCTTCACTATGAGCCCCGGCATCTCTTCGTGGGCAACATCGAGTACGACCACGCCGACCTGTATCCGAACTTGGAATCCATCGTCGCGGCCTTCGCGCAAGTCGTCGCGCTGGTTCCCCCGGAGGGCATCGTCGCCATCAACGCCGACGACCCGCGCGTGGTCGAGGTCGCCCGGAAAGCGCGCGCGGCGGTGATCCGGATTTCGCTGGATGAGGCGGGCGCGGATTTCTCGGCTCGCGACATCGCGTACCACGCCGGGGGCACCGACTTCACCTTGCTCGAGGCGGGCCTTCCGACCGCGCGGCTGTCCTCGCCGCTGACGGGGCGGCACAACGTGCGCAACACGCTGGGCGCCGTCGCCCTGGCGCGCGGCCTGAATCTTTCCGCCGGAGAGATCGCGCGCGCCCTGACCCGATTCGAAGGGGTGCGCCGGCGGCTCGAGATCAAGGGGGAACGCCGCGGCATCCTGGTCGTGGATGATTTCGCGCACCATCCCACGGCGGTCCGCAGCACACTGGAAGCCGCGCGGGCGCGTTTTCCCAACCGGCGACTCTGGGCGCTCTTCGAGCCGCGCTCGAATACGGCAGGCCGCAAGATGTTCGAGGAGGAGTACGGGGAAGCCTTCGGGTTGGCCGACGCGTTGGTGATCGCGCCGGTTTTTCACGCGCAACGGTTGGGCGCCGACGCGCGCATCGATCGCGAAGCGCTGGTCAAGGGTTTCAAGGCCGCGGACAAGGCCGCGGACAAGCCTGCATTCGCGCCGGCCGAAATTGGAGAGATCCCGGAAATCCTCCGGAGCCACGCGCGTTCCGGCGACGTGCTGCTCCTGATGTCGTCGGGAGCCTTCGGCGGTCTCCCCGAGACGCTACTCTCCGCGCTCTAGCGCGAGGCGGGTGTCGGCGTGGGCGAGGGCGCGCAGACCTCGCCGCGAAAAAACGCGTCCCTCTCGCCGGGATTCTTCCCGTCCACCGTCCAGAAGAGCAGCGCCATGCACATCTCGTCGGTCGTGTGCTCGCCGAAGAACACGTCGCGCAGCGGCTCGTTGGGATTGTTGGGATTGGCGTAGGAATTGTCGAACGTCGCGGACAGCTCGAGCATCGTCCCCGCGGGCAAGACCACGGGAGTCTTGTAGAAGTACGTGCGCTGCCAGCGCAGGTCCCAGTCCTCCACGTCCACCAGGCAATGGCGCGATCCGTCCGGAAAGCGGGCCATGACCTGCATCGTCTTTCCGAGCAGATGCATGTGAGGAAGGATCGCGACCAGCTCCGCTCGCGATGCCAGCGGCCCCAGCCGGCCGCGCAGCGTGTGGCTCACGGCGCCGGCGGGAATGGTGAACGGCCCATCCGCGCGCACGTCGTTGGACAGAAGCCGCCGGGTGATCGGCTCTTTGGCGAAATAGACGCCGACCTCGGAACGGTCCGGCAAGACGGCGCCGAAGAGCGCGCTGTAGTGGACCTGCATGATGATGCGGGACTTTCGCGGCAGGAAGCGCGCGACGCCGGTCGGATAGAACCGCGGCTGCATACCAGGGGCCCACTCGCCGAACGAATCGGTCACAGGCGCCCGCGGGCCGCCGAAGCACGGGTACCCGGGGCCCGGCGCCGCCTCGTCGAGATCGCGCGACGCGATGCCTTCTTCGACGTACAGCAGGGCGTGGTGAACCATCGCGCGGTTGCCGGGCTTGACCTCGACCGCCGCGACCCACTGGTTGGAGTCCAGGTTGGTCGGCACCACGAAACATTGATAGATGTCGCCCTGAGAAAAATCGGGCGAAAACTCCGGCGCCTGCAGCACCAGGTCCGGTGTGCCCAGCTCCCAGCCGTCGGAAAAGTGGCGCGGGGGCGCAGCGTCGAGGGGATGGCCCTCCGGCGAGCCGCCCTCGACCCAGCGCGCGATCGTCGCGATCTCGGCCTGCGAGAGCGACGGATCGTTGGTGAAATCGCCGCACGCCTCGCCGGCCTTCCAGGGGGGCATGCGCCGCGAGGAGACCTGTTGGGCGATCCGCTCGCTCTCGGACTCGGCGTCGGCGTAGCTCATCAAAGGAAAGGGCCCGATGCCGCCCGCGCGATGGCACGTTTGGCAGTGCGCCTGCAGAATGGGCTCGACCGAGGCGTGAAACGTGGGCCGCGCGACGGAGGACCCCAGCCGCTTCTCGCCGACCAGGCTCTGGAGCGCCGCCGGAAGCGCGAGCAGAGCCAGGATCAGCAGTCCCACAGCAACCGGCACGCGAAGCGCTCCGCGCGATCGGTCCAAGTCCGGCGATCGCGACGCCTCCGGGTTGCCCAACGCCCGAGCGACCGCCACGAGCACGACGCCGGGAAAAAGCGTCCAGGAGATTTCGGAGAAGCCGATCCGGGCAGACACGATGCTCACGGCCGCGTACACGGTCAGTTGGAGCCCGAAGGCTCCGATGAGTGAATCCCCGATTCCCGGCCGCGACGCGAGAAGGAGGATCGCGACGGCCAGAAGCACCAGGGCCGCGTGGGGAGTGTCGATCCCCACGATCTGAAGGAGCGCCTCCCGCATTCGCGCCGGCAGCTCCACGGCGCGCACATCGGAAAACAGAAATCCACCGGTGGCGGGCGCGGCGCCCCGCAGCACACGCATGCCCACGGCGTGAAGAATGACCGGCAGCAACAGCGCGAGCGCCGCCAGGCGTGGGAACCTCCGGGTGCGCAGGGCGCGGCCGCACAGCGTCAGCAGAAGAACAACCGCGAAGAGCGAGCCTTCCGGTTTGGTCGCGGCGCAGAAGAGGGACGCGAGGAAGAGCCGCGCCCAGGCCCCGGCGGTCTCGCGCTCGACCGCGTCGAGGAAGGCGGTCGCGGCCAGCGCGAAGCCCAGAGCCATGGGAATCTCGGAGGTGCCGACGTTTCCGGGTGCGTACAACGCCGCGCACACTGCGACCAGAAGCCCCCCTGCCGCGCCCGCGACCCACGAGAGCCGGCGCGAGAGGAAACCCCCGACGACGAGGACCGTCGCAAGCGCCAGAAACGGAAAGAGCAACGCGAGCGCGTGGATGTCCCACGCGCGGATTCCCGAGGCGACCGCGGCAAGACACAGCGGGAGCAGGAGCGGGTACGACGGATGCGAAAACGCGAGCGCCGGATCGTGGAAGAGGCGCGGCGGGATCGACGCGGACGCGAAGATCATCTTCGCCTTCAGACCCCAGACCGCGACGTATTCCGGAGCCCACATCCCGCCCCGCACGGCCTGCACCGCGAAGAGAAGCACGGCGAGAACGGAGAGGAGGGCGAGCGCGCCGGGAAGGAAAGATGCGCCCTCGCGAGGCCTCGCAAACGAGGGATTTCTTCCTGGGCGCCGCACCGCGAAGGACGCGAGAACCAGGACCGCGAGGACGGCCGCGAATTTCTTGGGTCCCGGCGCCAGCCTCACCGCCATCAACAGGGCAGAGGTCTTCGCCAGGATCAGGAGCCCGCAAGCCATGCTCCAGGCCAGCCGCTCGCGGCGCAGCAGATCCCCGCCGAGCAAACGCACGAGGCTATATCCCCCAAGCGTCGATCCCGCCAGAACCGCCAGCGCCGCGAGGATCCCGGATGTCACCGTTTCAGCAGGAATCCGCCGGGGACCGCCACGGCCGACGCGGGAATTGGAGGAGCTTTGCCGCGCCGGTAGACCGCCAGGTATTGCGCCTGCACCGACAGCTCCTTGCCGACGATGCGCCGCGGCGCCAGCTGATACGCCGCCTGGTGGAGGTAGAGCTCCGCGCTCGTCGGCGTGAAGACGGCCACCGTCGCGCCCGGCGGAGTCGCGCGCTCGACGGCTTCCAGGAAGGACCGATACTCCCGATCGAAAGCGAAGCCCGGATCCCGCGAGGCGTCCAGCCGCGCGCGGATCTCACGCGGCTGGAACGACGGGGCGAAGGACAGGGCCAGCAACGCCAGGCCCAATGCTCCGATTGCCGCGCGCGCGGAGCTCACTTCGCAGCCACCCGATTGCGCAGCACGCCGATGCCCTCGATCTCGACCTCGACGAGATCCCCGGGCGTCAGAGGGCCCACGCCGGCGGGCGTTCCGGTCAGGATCAAATCGCCCGGATAGAGCGTCATCATGCGCGAGATGTACGCGACCAGGAAGGACGGCGAGAACACCATCTCGGATGTGCGGGCCGTCTGCCGCACGGCCCCGTTGACGCGCGTGAGGAGCGCTAAATCCGAAGGGTCCACCCCGACGGCGACCCCGGGGCCCACCGGGCAAAACGTGTCGAAGGACTTGGAGCGCGCGAACTGGCGGTCCTTCTTCTGCAAGTCCCGCGCGGTCACGTCGTTGGCGCAACAGATCCCCGCCAGGGCGTCGCGCCAGTTTTCCCGCGGCCACGCCTTGATCTTTCGCCCGACCACCAGCGCGAGCTCTCCCTCGTAGTCCACGCGCTGCGATTCCGGCGGCAACACGATTTCTTCGCCGTCGCGGATCAACGCCGAGGGAGCCTTGAGGAAAAGCATGGGCTCGTCCTCCGGCGCCACACCCCCGAACTCGGCCGCGTGATCGCGGTAGTTTTTTCCCACGGCGACGATCTTGGACGGCTCCGGCGGCGCCTCCGCAGAGCCAAACGCGATGACCCGGCTCACGGCTTCCACGCTTCCTCGGCCAGCTCGGCGCTGTAGAGCTCCCGCGCATCGCCGGTCAGCCGCACGCGCGTGATCGTCTCTCCCTGGTCTTCGAACTCCACCGTCAGATCGACGCCGCTCTTCGTGCCGCAGGTGACGGGTGAGGCGGCGATCCCCTGGCGCCCCGCGGCGATCGCCGAGGCCACGACGCCCGAGCCGCAGGAGAGCGTCTCCCCCTCGACACCCCGCTCGTAGGAGCGGATCTCGAGCCGGTTGGCTCCGGCCGCCCTGACGAAGTTGACGTTGGCGCCGTCGGGCATCGCCGGATGCCGCCGCAACGGCGGGCCTAGCCGGTCGATCGCCAGCTTGCCTAAGTCTCCGCGAACGAAGACGACCAGGTGCGGAACGCCGATCGTCATCGGGATCGCCGTCGGTGGAAGCCCCCGTCCCGAGATCGGGATGGGGTCTTGCGGCGGGGCAACCGGCGGCAGCGAAAGCGTGACCCGCTCATGATCCACGCGGGCCTCGATCGCGCCCCAACCGGTCTCCAGCGTCGGATTCACGCGCGCCACCATCCCGTGCTTGACCGCGTATCGGGCCGCACAGCGCGTGCCGTTGGCGCAGAAGGTCGCTGGCCCGCCATCGGAGTTGAAGTAGTCCAGCCGGACGTGGCCGGTCTCGCTGGGAGAGAGAAACAGCGCTCCGTCCGCGCCCACCGACAGTCCTCGCCGGCACACCAGCGCCAGATGCTGCTGGTCCTCCGGCGTCAACTCGCGGCCGTCCGCTTCGAAGACGAGGAAGTCGTTGCCGCCGCCGGCCATCTTGACGAAATGGGAGGGCAGGGACATGGGAGCGGGAGTGTAAACGATGCGTGGAGCCTCGGACTCGCGTCAGAACGGTTCGGCGGCCGCTTCCGGCGAGGGCGGACTCTGGTTCCCCGCCCGGTCGACGGCGCGGACGGAATAGCGATAGTGCCGGGCTTGCCGCGCGGCCTCGTCGGTGAAGAAGGGGTCGATCACCGGATCTTTCGTCAGGCGCACGGGCTCCGCGCCTGACTCCGAGCGGAACACCAGATATCCCGCCAGGTCGGGAGCTTCCACCGGATCCCAGATCAGGCGCACCAGGTTGCCTTCCGGGAGCGCGTCCAAACGGGACGGCGCCGGCGGCGGGTACCTGTCCACCGACAAAACCGGAAGCTCCTCGGCGGGCAGACCTTCGACCTTTGGATTGCCTTGCACGAGCGCGCGCACGGTGTAAACGAGCGGGACTCCGTAGGGCGCCGAGGTATCGACGAAAGCGGTTCCGGCGACCGGCTCGATGTTCAAGGGCTGTCCGTACTCTTCCTCGGACAGGCCGCGGCGGTAGACGCGGTATCCCCCGATCGATGCGGGCTGGCCCAGGACATCCTTCCCCGGAGCCACCCACTCGATGCAGACTCGGCCCTCTTCCAAGAGCGCCTCGAGGTCGGTCGGCGGCCCCGGCGCGACCGCCGGAGTCAGCGTCACGATGTTGGACACGGGACTGCGCTCGCCGTTGCGCCGCACCGTGATGACCGCGTAGGCAATTGGCGCCGACCCGGCGCCCTGTGCCCACAGCACCGAGAGGGGATCCCGGTACACCACCGAGGCGCCGCGGGTGCGCTCGGCGATGGCCGAAAGCGAGAGAACGGCCGCGCGCTTGGCCTCGCGGTAGAACCCCTCCTCGGCGATCCGTCGATTGGTCGCTTCCCGCCGGGCCCCCTCGCCGGGCAAATGGACGGCTCCCACGCTGCTCGCGGAAGCGGAGGGCGCGGCGGCGCCCGCCCGCGGCGGCGTGGTGAGCGACGGAGATGGTTGGAGGACGCGATAGACCTCGATCGATTCCAGGTCCGTCAGCGGCGCCCCGGTCAAGAGCCGATCCGGAAACGCGAAGGTCAAGACCGCGTCGTCGCCTTCCTGTTCCACCGCCAGGTCGGAGACCGCTCGCGGCCCGCGCGGCAGCGGCGGCTGGGGATCGCCCTTCTTGCCGCAGGCCCCGGTCCAAGCCGCCAGAAGAAGCAGAGACGCCAGAGTCCGGCGGACTCCCGTGTTCTGTCGTCTTCCGTCTTCCGCCTTCCGCCTCCCGCCGGGCCTCACAGCACGTAGCGCGACAGGTCCTCGTCGGAGACCAGATCCGACAGAGCGTTTTGCACGTCGGAGAGCTCGATGCGGATGGACTTGCCCGCGTTCTCGGGACCGGCAAACGACAGGTCTTCCAGGAGGCGTTCCAGGATCGTGTGCAGGCGTCTCGCCCCGATGTTCTCCAGCGCTCGGTTGACCCGTTCGGCATCCCGGGCGATCTCGCCGATGGCCTCTTCGGAAAAGGAGAGATCGACTCCCTCGGCGCCCATCAAGGCCCTGTACTGCTTGAGCAGCGCGTTCTCGGGCTCGGTCAAGATGCGCACGAAGTCTTCCTCGGTCAGCGAGTCCAGCTCCACGCGGATCGGAAACCGCCCCTGGAGCTCCGGGATCAGGTCGGCGGGCTTGGAGACGTGGAACGCCCCGGCCGCGATGAAGAGCACGTGGTCGGTCTTGACGAATCCGTACTTCGTGTTGACCGAGGTTCCCTCGACGATCGGCAGCAAGTCCCGCTGCACGCCCTCGCGCGAGACGTCGGGACCGCGGCCCGACTCGCGCCCGGCGACCTTGTCGATCTCGTCCAAGAACACGATGCCGGAGGCCTGCGCCCGCTCCACGGCCTCGCGCGCGACCTGGCCCGGATCCACCAACCGACCCTCCTCCTCCGCCTGGAGGATCTGCCGGGCCTCTCCCACGCTGGTCTTGCGGCGCTTCTTCTTGCCGCCGAAG